>JAFTST010000037.1 GCA_017467165.1 Clostridia bacterium
CGCTCTGCTTGTATCTCATAGCGATGTTATACAGACCGCTCTCGGTCACCTTGAACTTATACGCCGCCCACTGTCCGACCGAGTTGTAGCTGTTCTCGCCTATGACGTTGTACAGCTGCGCGTTGGGTGCGACGGGAGAGGTGATAGCAGAGGTGTTATCGTTGGTGGGCGCTACCGAGGAGTCGGAGATCATATCGGGAAACTCCGCCTGAATCTCGATGATAGAGCCGTTGTAGGCGGGCTTGTAGCCCTGCTCTCTGTAGTTCTTCAGATATTCCTCGTAGGTGGGAATATTGACGCTGATGTCGTTAGCGGGAATGAGCTCGATAGACTTGACTATCATCGGCTCGCGCTCCGCCTCAAGAGTGATGGTACGCGTTCCCGAAGCCATATAGAAAGCGAAGTACTCTGTGGTGTAGCCCGTGGAGTCCTGAACGAAGTAGGTATTCCACTTCGGGTCGGTTACAGAGCTCGGCGCCATAGAGTTGCCGTTGATGTCCTGGCTAAGCTTATAGGAGGTGATAGTGCGAACACCGTTTTTGACCTCGTAGACCCTCTTGTAGTAGCCGTCATCCTTCGTTTCGTACTTGATTTCATAAGAATCGGGCTCACCCGCGGCGTCCTCGGTAACTACGTTATAAAAATCGGAAGTTTCCGCATCATAATCGTAGACCCAGTTCTTAGCGAGGTTGATAGTGCTGACCTCGTCGAAGGGCACCTTTCCGTCCAGCTTCAGCTTTCTCTCAATCGAGGAGATGCTGCTCTCTGAGGTAGCGCAGTCAAAATACTCGATTTTGATGTAGTAGAAGCCGGCGTCCTCCTCGCCGAAAACGACCTGCCAGGAAGCAGAGCCGGTAGCGGAGAGATAAACCGATGCCTCAGCGTTATCGCCGAAGGAAGCCCAGGCATTCGGGTTTTCGGCAACAGCGTTCTTGTAGTAATCGCTATCGCTGACCTTAACGCCGCCAACACAGTTGAGAATTTCATTGCCACGCAACACCTTGGTAGAAAGAACCCTTCCATCCGTGTCCACGTCTGCAAAGCTGGCTATGTATTCCTCATAGGTCAAAACGCCTACGACGGACTTCATCTCTTCAAGAGTAGAAGCATCGTAGGGATTGTCCTCGGGCTTCGTCGGGTCAACCTTGAGCGAAGCCGCGGATACAGTGAAGCCAAGTCCTGTTGCAAGCAGCGTCAGGGTAAGCAAAAGACAGATTACCCTCTGAAACAGTTTGTTCTTCATGTTTCGTTCCTCCAAATAGACTTATATACGGCTCGCGCTGGGTGCGATAATATCACCTCGCCCCCTGTGCTCGAATGAGAGTGCGAGGCGATACAATCGCCGGCGCGTACCAAAATATATGAATAAATTATAGCACACGCATAAATCAAAGTCAATAATGGAAAATTTCACAAAAACCGTCTAAAACCCGAATTTTCGAAGCGGATTCGGCGGCGAAAAACGGTATGTAAATAATTATTTACACAACATTAAGGATAAAAACGAGCCGTATCGCAGTGCAGAGTAAGTGTATATTACTTTTTTAGTCGAATTTAGCCGTTTTGTTAGTTCAGTTTTGGTTAGTGTAAGTATTTCTTACTTTTTTAGGCGTGAAAAGCTCGAAAATATACGTTGAAATTAAAGTTTTGATCCGCTTGGATAATCTGCACAAAACATCCTTTGAATTTTCTACGAAACTTTTTCGATATTGGGTGGCGCAGATGGACAATTTTGGCTTAATTTCACCTTTTTTCAGAGTGAAAAACAAAGAAAAGCGCGGCTTCCGCCGCGCCTTTGTTCTAGTCTATACATAGAAAATATGGTAAGAAGTTAATATAATATAACTACTGTATTATCACTCCAAAGATGGTCGTCAAGGTAGCCTCTACCCGAGATGAAAAGGGCTCTCAGAGGATAAATCCACCAAGAAGAACGACGCCGTCAGAGTAGACAACAGCAGACTGACCCGGCGCCGCAAAGCGCTGTGGCTCGTCAAAATCCACTCGTATTATTCTGCCAGGAGTAGCCGTTACAGCCGCCGAGGCAGGTCTTGCCTGATATCTGATTTTGACCTCCGCCCTGATGGTAGAGCCGACGGCGAGCTCGTCTATTCCCGAGTATACCGTATCACCTACAAAAATTGTTTTCACACTCGCGCCCTCGTTCGATAGGGTGATTTCCTGAGTTTCGGGGTTAATCCTTGTGACGAAAACCCGCTCGCCAAGGGATATACCAAGTCCCTTTCTCTGCCCCACTGTATAGTGAAGAATGCCCCTGTGCCTGCCGAGAATATTCCCCTCCGGGTCAACAAAGTTGCCCTCGGGCGATTCGCCTCTTCGTCTCTCAATATACTCCCTGTAGCTTCCGTCACCGATGAAGCATATTTCCTGGCTCTCCCTCTGTCCCGGCTCGGAAATTCCCTTTTTCTCCGAGGTGTACTTAACCGTCGCCTTTTCCTCATCTGCAAGCGGAAATACCAGTCTTCGGAGGATATGCTGCGGTAGCCTGTACAGCATATAGCTCTGATCCTTTTTCGAGTCCTTTCCCATTCTCACGGCAAGCCTGTCGGGAGCCAGAGGCGACTCTACTATTTTCGCATAATGTCCCGTGGCTATCAGGTCAAAGCCGCCATCAACGGCGTGCTCGTAGAGATATCTGAATTTAACCTCGGGGTTGCAGACGATACAGGGGTTTGGAGTTCTACCCTGTGTATACTCGTCTATAAAGTATTCCACGACACGTCTATTGAACTCTTCTGTGCAGTCGATTTCCCTGAGGGGTATTCCCAGCCTTTTCGCCGCGCGTCTTGCTGAGTCGAGCTCCGTCAGCCCGTGCATTATAAGCACCGCTCCCTCGACCTCGTGCCCCTCCTCTATAAGTCGGAGGGCGGCATAGGTGCTGTCAATTCCGCCGCTCATACCGAGCAAAATCTTCTTTTTTTCCAATACCGTCATCCTCCCTTTTCTTTGATTTCTTATATTTTCCGACCTTTTCCGCTCTTTCCCCGAAAAGACTGCGGGCTGTCAGCAGACAGCCCTGAATTGATATTTAATTATCCGACTTAACCGTGCGGACGGGCGAAAATCAGTCCTCGTCCTCCTCGCCGTGATGATCGTCGTCATCCTCTGGAAGCTCGAAGGGCACGGGTCTGCCGCTTCTTTTCAGATAGTCGGCGATAGCATACTTAATAGCGTCCTCGGCAAGCACCGAGCAGTGCACCTTAACGGGCGGAAGTCCCTCAAGAGCCTCAACGACAACCGCGTTGGTTATCTCAAGCGCCTCCCATATAGTTTTGCCCTTGATAAGCTCGGTTGCCATAGAGG
Source organism: Clostridia bacterium (assembly GCA_017467165.1). Classification (GTDB taxonomy): domain Bacteria; phylum Bacillota; class Clostridia; order Oscillospirales; family CAG-272; genus UBA1740. Next base: position 3,325 of record JAFTST010000037.1, read on the forward strand.
AGGTGGCTATTGCCGCGCCGCAGCCAAAGGTCTTGAACTTGCAGTCAACTATAACGTCGTTTTCGTCAACGACGAGATATATTCTCATTATATCTCCGCACTTCGCGTTTCCAACCGTGCCGACTCCGTCGGCGTTATCAATCTCACCGACGTTTCTCGGGTGAGTAAAATGATCCATTACCTTTTCACTGTATTGCATTTTCTTAATTCCTTTTCGTTTTCAAGTGATCCTCCCACAGAGGCGACAACTCGCGCAGGCGCTCGATGATGGGCGGAAGTGTTTCGAGTATATAGTCAACGTCCTCGTCGGTGGTTTCGTGCGAGATAGAGAGTCTTATCGAGCCGTGTGCCTTCTCGTGGGGCACTCCGATAGCGAGCAGAACGTGCGAGGCGTCGAGAGATGCAGAGGAGCATGCCGAGCCCGTCGAGGCGCATATTCCCGCCATATCAAGCCACATAAGTATGCTCTCGCCCTCAACAAACTCAAAGCCGATATTGACGTTTCCCGCGAGGCGATTTTCCCTGCTGCCGTTCAGCGTGGAATAGGGTATTCTGAGAAGCCCGTCAATGAGCCTGTCCCTCTTTTCCCTCACCTTATCGAGCTCGGGAATACGCGCCACGGCAATCTCAACAGCCTTGGCAAGTCCTACTATATAGGGCAGGTTTTCCGTGCCGCCTCTTTTTCTTTTCTCCTGTCCGCCGCCGTCAATGAGGTTGGCAATCCTGACGCCGCGTCTGACGTACAGAAGTCCTATTCCCTTGGGGGCGTGTATCTTGTGTCCCGACATAGCGAGCATATCAACGCCGAGAGTGGATAGGTCAATCTCCAGGTTTCCTACCGCCTGCACCGCGTCGGTGAAGGACAGCGCTCCGCGGCTTTTGGCAAGCTTCGCTATCTCCCTGATAGGCTGTACCGTGCCTATCTCGTTGTTGGCGTACATTACAGCGACGAGCGCTGTCTTATCGGTTATCGCCGCGTCAAGCTCGTCCATCTTGACTATACCGTCGGAATCAACGTCAACGTACGTGACCTCAAAGCCCTCCTTCTCGAGAGCCCGACAGGTGTGGAGCACGGCGTGGTGCTCTATCTTCGTGGTAACTATATGGGTGCGTCCCTTCTTCTTCATCAGAGCCGCCGCTCCCTTAATCGCCCAGCTATCCGACTCGGTGCCGCAGGAGGTGAAATATATCTCGTCGGGGCGGCAACCAAGGCAGCTCGCTATACGCGAGCGGGCATCGTCGAGCGCCGCCTTCGCCTCATAGCCCTTGCCGTGCTGGCTGGAGGGGTTTCCCCACACCTCAGAAAAGCAGGGCGCCATAGCCTCGATAACCTCGGGGCTGACGGGAGTCGTCGCGGCGTTATCAGCATATACAAATCTTGACATAACCTTTTCCTTGAATTTCCTTATATTAACTACGCGTCGTAGGTCGAATATTAACTACGTTCGGTGAGCTTCATATTAACTATGTGTCATAAGTCACCTTTTCAATCAGCGAAAGCCCCGCCACCTCGGGACTAAAGGCAGTCCAAGTCCCCATTCTGTATGAATTCCCCACTCTGCCCTGCGGCAGAGGGAGCGGGCTCGCGGCACTGTATGAATTCTCTACTCTGCCCTGTGGCAGAGGGAGCAGGCTCGCGGCACTGTATGAATTCTCCACTCTGCCCTGTGGCAGAGGGAGCAGGCTCGCGGCACTGTTGAAAAAATGCCTTCAGCTTTTTCGCCTCGTCTATTGTATACTATTTTCGTGTATTTTTCAATAGCTTTGTCGAAAGAGGAGGACTCAAATTGTTAATTTTTTGTGAACCGAGCCCGAAATCGCTCCTACGAGCGCCCTTCCTTGGCGCCCGCGCTTGACTTTTTTTCGCATTTGGGGTATAATCCATTTGTGGCACTGCCGCGAAAAATCACTCAGCCGAAAAAATGGGGCTGAAAACGGAGGCGAATATGTATACCATCGGTATCGATCTTGGCGGAACGAATATAGCTGTCGGTCTGTGTGACGAGAGCTTTAAAATCATAGACAAGGGCTCTGTGCCCACTCTGGCGAAAAGAGATTCTGAGCTTATAGTCAAGGATATGGCGGAGCTGTCGCTGAAAATCATAGAGCGCAACTCGCTGACTCCCTCGGATATAGCCTATGTCGGAATTGCCGCTCCCGGAAGCATCAACGCTAACACGGGCGTGGTTGAGTATTCCAACAACATTCAGATGAAAAACTTTCCTCTCGTAGAGATATTCAAGAAATATTTTCCTGCGGAAAAGGTCTATATAGCCAACGATGCCAACGCCGCTGCTCTCGGCGAAGCTCTCGCGGGCGCTGCGAAGGGAGCTCCCACCTCGGTTATGATCACACTCGGCACGGGCGTCGGCGGCGGAATAGTCATCGACGGAAGGATTTTCGCAGGCGGCGTCAACTGCGCGGGCGCTGAGCTTGGACACACTGTTATCGAGGCGGGCGGCAGACAGTGCTCCTGCGGCAGACGCGGCTGCTGGGAGGCGTATTCCTCGGCTTCGGCGCTTCTTGCTATGACGAGAGAGAAAATGCACGAGCTCTCGCTCAAGGGCATACACTCACAGCTCTTCGACGAGGAGAAAAAGGACGGCAAGGTTTCTGCGAGAACATCCTTCAACGCGATGAAAAAGGGAGATATCTACGCCAAGCAGATAGTCGAAAAATATATAGAATATCTCGCTATCGGTATCACCAATATGATTAACGTTTTCCAGCCTCACGTGCTCATTATAGGCGGGGGCGTGTGCAACGAAAAGGAGTATCTCACAGTACCCCTCAACAAGATTATCAGCCGCGAGCAGTACACAAGAGATAACCCGAACAAAACAAAGGTTGTCACCGCAACACTTGGAAACGACGCGGGAATTATCGGCGCGGCAGGACTCGGACTGTAATTCCACAGACAGCTTACAAAATTTCAAAATGCTCGAGCGGAGGCTGTATTCACAGCATCTCCGCTCTTTTTTCGCTTGTACCCGAGAAAAGCGAGCTATTATTTTAAAAATTTACAATATATTTATATTTTGTTCTCTATTTGTTTCAATGCGTGCCGACCTTTTGTAGTAAACTAATAGTTGATAAGGTTCTATAATACTCGCATAAGTATGGGAGGAAAGATGAAAAGGCTACTGATACTGCTTCTCATTCTGTCGCTGGTTATCTCCTCTGCAGTCAGCCTCGTCGGCTGCAGAGCAGACAATGGCGGCATCGGGAACGATCCGTCCGAAAACGGCGGAAACGAAAACAATGGAAATGGAAACGGCGGCGCAGAGGGCGACGGACAATGTCCCGTTATCCTCGTACCGCCATACAAGGACTACGGCAGAGATACCAAAAGCTTCGCCGACATCGTCTACTCGACACCCGATATCGCGGGAATTGTCAGTGCATTTGAGGAGGTTACCGCGGCTATCGTAGCTAACGAAATCCCCTTTGACGAGCAGGTTGCTCTTATCGAGGGGCTTGAGGAGGGCTACGCGCATCTCATCACGATGTACAATTTAACAGAGATTCACACATCGAAGGACGCCTCCAGCGAATTCTGGAACGCCGAGTACACCTATATAAGCACCAATTACTCCTCCTTCTCCAAGGCAGTCGAGGATGTGTACGTCGCGGCGGCTCAGTCTGCTCACAAGGCGAGCTTTGAGGAGGATTACTTCGGATTTTCGCTCGACGACTACGTCGGCGGCGGTATGTATACCGACGAGCTCGTTGTCCTGATGGCTAAGGAGGCAGAGCTCATATCCGAGTACAACGGACTTTCCACCGAAACGGTTGAAATCACCTATAACGGCAGAACTGCGCCCGCAGAGGAATTTATTCAGTCGGCTATAAAATCGGGAAAAATGGAGCTCGAGAAGACCTACCGCTCTCTCTACGAGAGCAAGAAGACCGAGCTTACCAAAAATATCTACGTTGAGCTCACCAAGACCAGACGGCTGATAGCAGAGGAGCTTGACTGCGAGAGCTACGCAGAGGTCGGCTATGACGAGCTCGGACACGATTACTCCCCCGAGGCTATGAAAAGCTTCATCGCCGATATTAAAAACATAGACGAAATCTTCGGCGAGCTGTACTACGAGGTATTTATTAAAATCGACGACGTTGCCGAGAGCGACTACAGGAACGTAGTCAACGAGCTCTATACGCTCTACAACGAAATGGACAGCGATATCGGCGAAATATACGCCTATATGCTTCAGCACGGGCTGTACGATATTGCTCCCGGAGACGATAACCGCTACGGCGGCGCCTTCACCGTATATATTCTTGGCAACAACTCCCCCTTCATCTTCATGACCTCGCAGGGTGACTACAACGACTACTCCACCCTGTCGCACGAGTTCGGACATTTTGTCGACGCCTACTTCAACGACGGTCTTAACTCCTCCTTGGACCTTGCCGAGGTATATTCGCAGGCGCTCAACTACCTGACGCTTATCGAGCTGAAGAACAAGACCGCAGGCACCGAGCAGTATAAGGAAATCCTCAACCTGCTCTACTATGAAATGTACTATATCTACGATATACTGATGTATCAGGGCTTCGTCGCAGAGTTTGAGCATCTGGTGTATGAGCTGGATTATGACCAGATAACCGCCAAGAATATAGAAAGCCTCATAAGACAGGCGGGAATCAACACCTGGGGCTATGCAATCCCCGAGCTCAGCGGCTGGGATGCGGTTATGATGATGCACACCGTTGAGTATCCCTACTACGTTCAGTCCTACTGCACCTCTCTGGTTGCCGCTCTTGAAATAATGCTTCTCGAGGCGAACGAGGAGGGCGCGGGACTCGCGGCTTTCAAGACGCTTGTCGAAAGAGATGAAAACAACGAGCTCACCTTCGAGGAGGAGCTGGCGCGCGCAGGCATCAAATCCCCGCTCCGTGAGGGTGCTCTCACCGAGATGATGGAGGGAATCTATCGCTTTCTCTGCGGCAGGGATTATAAGGGCAGGCAGTGAATCTCCATAAGAAAAATATAGAAAAAAGAGCAGACGGCTGTCTGCTCTTTTTAATCGTGATGCGAGCTTACTATTCCTCGTCTCCGTCGTCTTCGGCATCTCCAAGCTCGGTATAGTCTATACCCGTGTATCTTTCTGCCTGTATGGAGAAAAGATTGAAGTAGCTTCCGCGAAGGCGCATCAGCTCCTCGTGAGAGCCGACCTCGACTATTCTTCCACCGTCAAGCACGACTATTCTCGTAGCCGAAACTGCGCTTGAGAGCTTGTGCGATACGAATATTGAAATCTTATCCCTGGCAAGCTCGCTGTATTGGTCAAATACCTCGCGCTCCGCTATCGGGTCGAGAGATGCTGTGGGCTCGTCCATTATCAGAATTTCCGAGTCCTTATAAAACGCTCTTGCAACCGAAAGTCTCTGCCACTGTCCGCCCGAAAGCTCTATTCCGCCCTCCTCGAACATTCTCGTCAGAGGGGTGTCGTATCCCTCGGGCAAGCCCTCGATAAAGTAGGCGGCGCCGCTTCTGTGAGCGGCTTCTCTGACCGCCTCGTCGGTGTGGTTGGCGTCTATATCTCCAAAGCGGATATTTTCCGCCGCAGTCTCCGCATAGTGTCCGAAGTCCTGGAATATTATTCCGAAGGAGTCGTAGAGGTCTGAGGTGTCATATTCCCTTATGTCATATCCGTCAAGGTATATAGCGCCCTCGGTGACGTCATAGAGTCTCAGAAGAAGCTTTATCAGCGTGGTTTTTCCAGCGCCGTTTAGTCCAACGAGGACGATGCTGTCCTTGGGCTCGATTTTAAGATTCAGATGCGAGAGCACGTACCTGTCCGTACCGGGATAACGGAAGCTGACGTCCTTGATTTCTATGGTATGAGGTGCACCCCGTGTAACCTTTTTCGGCTCTTGGACGGTGGGTACTACCTTTGACTCCTCCTTCATGAAGGTTATCATATTATCTATGAAAAGGGTTCCCTCGTATATCGTCACGGTCGAGGTAAGGAGGGTCGCGATATATCCCGCTATCGAGGTCAGTGCTCCCGAGTAGAGCGAGTAGTCACCGACAGCCTTCCCTCCGAAAACGACGCTGTAGGCGACGTAGACGAAAAGGAGCGAGTTAACTATCGCTGTCAGAAGACCAAGAGCTATCTGCACGATGCCCTCTCTGACTATAATCCTCTTAAGTCCCTTGAAGTATTTGGAAAATACGCTCTTGTACTTACCGATGAAGGTATCACCAAGGCCGAGAATCTTAATTTCCTTGACTCTGTCCTTATTCACCATCAGCCCCGAGTAGTAATTCATCTGTCGGCGCTCCTTGGAGTGATACCTTATGTACTTGAAGTTTCTGTTTCTGAAGTAGAAGTTCACAGCCGCTCCCGGGAGTGCTGCGGCAATTATTATCACCGGCGCCCAGGGGCTCATAGAAGCCAGCACCACGACGAAGGAAACCGCGCTAATAACCGCGCTGATAACGTTGAAGGTGGCGGTGAGTATAGTTATAGGCCTCATTCCCGCCTCGCGATTGGCGTTTTCCAGCTTTTCGTAGAACTCGGGATTGTCAAAGGAGGACATATCTACCTCCTTAGCCTTGTTAATAATAGAGAGCTTGATATGGTTAACAACCAGCTCGCCAGCGAGCTGTGAGGTCATCACGCTGAGCTTTGTAAGCACCTTCCTGCCAAAGAGGTACAGAAGGTTGAGCAGAAATAAGAATAAGAGCGGCTCGAGCGCCTCGAAGGCGTCCTTGTCGATAAGCCCGAGTGATTTTTCCGAAATCAGCCTGGCAATCTCATTCAACAGGTCGCGTGAAACGTACGCGCCTAGCACGGGCAAAACACCGTCTAAAAGGCAGAAAACAACCAGCGCGACAAGGAGAAGGGGCGCCGCGCTCCAGACGAGCGAGATAATATAGAACAGCCTTGAAAAGAAGCTGCCTGCGGTCAGAAGCGCGCGCCGTGGTAGCTCCCTTAAGGGCGTTTTTTTCTTTTCTGTTCGGGTATCCCCCGCCAAAAAACGTCTTTGCATAGTATCCTCACAAAAATGTATTTTATCGCCCGTCCTCGGGCGCTATATGTCAAAATTAATCTATATGCATGAGCGAAAAGAGCACGCCACCGTCGGTGATGGTCATAACGCCGCAGGTTGCGCCCTCTGCCGCGCCGTACAGCGAGCCGGGGTTGAAATAATATACCCCCTCCCTGTATTCCTCTGAGGGAATATGGGTGTGCCCGTACAAAACTATATCGGCATTGACCGATTCCGCGAGTCTGTACAAGCCTTCGGGACCGTACTTAACGCCGTACATATCGCCGTGGGTGAGGAAAATCCTCTTGTCCCCGAGAGTTATGCTGTCGGTTTTCATAACCTGCCTGTCAAGGAAGGCGTCAATATAGTCGCAGTTTCCCCTGACACAGAGAAAATATATGTCGGGAAATGCAGGCGCCACCGCCGCTATATCGCCGATGCCGTCGCCAAGAAAGAACACCGCGTCAACCCCTCGCTGACGCGACAGAGCCTCACGAACCCTGTCGACTCTGCCGTGAGAGTCTGAAATAATCAAGCAGTTAATTTGTTTCATATTTGTAGCAATTTTTCCTTTCCGTCATAGTATATAGACAGAAAGGAGATACCTATGAAGATTGATAAGGAAAAGCTCGCCGCCATAGTCGCCCTGCCCGATGAGGAGCTGTGGCGAATGATACGCGAGGTGGCGGCATCGCACGGGTTCAAGCTACCCGAAAACGCCCCCGCGCACACCGAAATGGAAAAAATCAGGAATGCGGTAAGTCATGGAGCAAGCCCGAATATAACCGAGGCTCTGCGCGTGATTAACGACTATCGAAGGGGGAAAAAATAATGGCTGATTCTCCGGATATTTCAAGGGTTATCAGCGTGATAATGGAGCACCCCGAGCTGGTAGCACAGATAAGCTCGCTTCTGTCAAGCCCGCCCGAGAGTGAAACAGAGCCCACTGAGGTCCCCGTCAAGGAGTCAGAGCCTCACACAGAGCCCGCCGAGGAGGCGAGCCTTCCCACACGTGTGAGCGATGGCAGTCCGCGAAGGCATCTGTTGCTCGCGATAAAGCCATACCTCTCCGAAAAGAGGTCGAGCGCCATTGACACGATGCTGACCGTCAGCGAAATTCTTGACAAAATGAGAAGGGGGTAGTATGTACACACGCAGCTTTAGTGACAGGGGCATTTCTCCGCCCGATGGCTACGACGGCACGGCAATTCCCGTATCCGAGCGCAGATATGAGCCTGAGGAGGGCGCTGACTGCAACGAGTGTCAGGGAGAGGTACCCGTACATAGCGAGCCGAGGAGCAAGAATATTTTCTCCGACCTTTTCGGCGGCTCGCTCGGAAATCTTTTCGGTGGCTTCGGCGGTATAAAAAGCTTAGGACTCGAGGAAATTCTCATTATCATTGCCGCGCTGTACCTGTTTTTCTCGAAGGATGGCGACAAGGAGTGCGGAATAATGCTGTTCGTCCTGCTTTTTATAACCTAGACGCCACATATGAATATTCAGTCAAGGGAGAGGTGTTGAGAGTCCCTCTCCCTGTTTCAGTAGGCAGCGGACAAGCCGAGCTCTGTCTGAGTCTGCCCGGGCTAGCCGTTATCTCCCATCATAGGAAGGTCAAAGAGCGAATACTGGTCGGTTTCGCTGAGTCCCTCGAGCACTCCGTTTCTTCTGAGAATCTCGATAACCGACTTGGATATACCCGTCCTCAGACGAAGCTCCTCGACCGAGTAGAGGTCGTATTCCTCTCTGGCGGCGATAATCTTTTCCGCAGCGGTATCACCAAGTCCCGACAGGCTGTTAAAGGGCATTCTGATCTTGCCGTCCTCGGGCAAGAATGCTGTCGCGTGGGATTTTTTCAGATTGACGTTGAGAAACTGCACTCCCCTCGCCAACGCCTCGCGCACAAGATAGAGCGTCGTGCACTGCTCGTTTTCCTTCTGCGTCGCATCGTTTCCCTTCGCCTCAAGCTCGGCAATCTTATCGGATACTCTTCTGTAGCCGCCGTTGACAATCTCAGCGTCAAAGCCACCCGGAGCAACCGTCAGAAACGCGGCGTAGAACTCCATAGGATAGTATATCTTGTACCAGGCAAGTCGGATAGCGGACATAACGTACGCCGCCGCGTGCGCCTTCGGGAACATATATTTGATTTTCTTGCAGGACCAGATGTACCACTCGGGCACGTCGTGGGCGAGCATTTCAGCCTCCCACTCGGGTGTGAGTCCTCTGCCCTTTCTGACGCTCTCCATTATATTGAAGGCGAGGCTGTCGTCCAGCCCGTGATTAATCAGATAGAGCATAATCCGTCACGCGTTCCCACTACCTCGGATATGGTGCAGGTTCCGTTCTTGATAAGCTCCTGTGCGTTGCCTAGCCACACGTCAGTACCGTGTGTGAGTCCCGAAACCTGCAACAGGTCTGCGAAGTTCTTCGGCTTGGCGTCGAGAAGAACCTGTTGGATAAATCTCGTTCCCATCTCGGGAATACCGTAGGTACCAAGCTGACAGCCGCCTATATCGTCGGGGGTTATACCCAGGGGGCGTGTCGAGGCGAAGAGCTCGTACACCGCCTTATCGTTCATCTTGACGTCAAGAACCGAGGTGTTGGTGTACCTCTCGAGCATCTTGTACTTGGTCGGCATATCGTGTCCGAGCTCGTCAAGCTTAAGTATGGTATCGTGAAGATATGAGAACTGGAAGTGTGTGGTGATTATATCCGACTTCGGGTCGTCGGCGGGGTGCTGCACGGGCGAGAAATCGTATATCTCGTACTCCTTGGGAACGACTATGATTCCTCCGGGGTGCTGACCTGTGGTGCGCTTGATTCCCACCATCTTGGTGACCATATAGTCAACCTGGGCTCTTGGTATTTTAACCTTTTTCTCCTCAAGGTACTTATTGATAAAGCCCCATGCGGTCTTGTCGGCAAGCGTGCCCGTCGTACCCGCTCTGAAGACGTGTCCCTCTCCGAACAGCTCCTCGGTGTACTTATGCACCCTGCCCTGTACGTCGCCCGAGAAGTTCAGGTCGATATCGGGGGATTTCCCACCGTAGAAGCCTAGGAAGGTTTCAAAGGGTATATCGTGGCCGTCCTGATACATCCACTCGCCGCAGACGGGACAGCGCTTGTCCTCAAGGTCGAAGCCCGAGCCAACCGAGCCGTCTGTGATGAACTCACTGTGCCTGCACTTCAGGCAGCGGTAGTGAGGCGGCAGGGGGTTAACCTCTGATATGCCTGACATCGTGGCGACGAAGGACGAGCCTACCGAGCCACGCGAGCCGACGAGGTAACCGAGGCTCTCAGAATAAGCGACCAGCTTGACCGCTATCATATATAGCACGGCAAAGCCGTTTTTGATAATCGAGGTAAGCTCCTTGTTAAGGCGCTTTTCCACTATCTCGGGAAGCTCGTCGCCATACCACTCGTGAGCTCTGCGCCAGCAGGACTCCGTCAGCTCCTCCGACGCTCCCTCAAGTCCGGGCTCGTATCTTCCCTTAGGTATCGGTCTTATCTTCTCGCACATATCGGCGATAAGAGATGGGTTGGTGATAACAACCTCGCGCGCCACGTCCTTTCCAAGATAATCAAACTCAGCGAGCATCTCGTCCGTGGTACGAAGGTATATGGGCGTCGGCTTGTCCGCGTCGGAGAACTTTCTGCCTGCGAAAAGTATGCTTCTGTATATCTCGTCCTCCGCGTTGAGGAAATGAGCGTCACAGGTGGCGCAGACGGGCTTGCCGAGCTTCTTGCCGAGGGCGACTATTCGTCTGTTGACGTTTTTTAAGTCCTCATCCGAGTTAATCGAATCGTAGTCCTTGTCGTCAATCATAAATCGGTTGTTGCCTATGGGCTGAATCTCGAGATAATCGTAGAAGGAGGCTATCTCCTCTATCTCCACGTCGGGCTTTCCTCTGATTATCGCGCGGTACAGCTCGCCCGCCTCGCAGGCAGAGCCTATGATAAGCCCCTCTCTGTGCTGCTCGAGGACCGACTTGGGAATTCTCGGCACGCGCCTGTAGTAATTTAAGTAGCTCATCGAGATGAGCTTGTAGAGGTTCCTGAGGCCCTCCTTGTTTTTGGCGAATATTATCATATGACAGGGGCGAATCTGCAGAGGGTCAGCGCTGTCTGACATCGCCTCCATCACCCGCTCGAAGCTGTATATTCCCTCGGAGTGAAGCCTGTCGAGCATAACGAAAAAAATCTCGGCGAGCATCTGTGCGTCGTCGGAGGCTCTGTGGTGATGGAAGCCTCCGAGCTTGTAGTGCTCGGCTATAATATTCAGCTTGTGGTTTTTCAGCTCGGGATTGACGTATCTTGAAAGACCAACCGTATCGAGATAGGCGTTTTCAAATTCAAAGCCCTGTCGCTCTGCGGCAACGCGGACAAATCCCACGTCGAAGGAGGCGTTGTGCGCGATAAGCATTTTTCCGTCTGCGAAGTCGAGAAATTGCCTCACAGCCTCTCGCTCCTTCGGCGCTCCCGCTACCATCTCGTCGGTGATAGAGGTCAGTCTTGTTATCTCCTCGGGGATAGGACACTCGGGGTCGACGAATATATCCATCCTGTCAATTATCCTGCCAGCCTTGATTTTCACCGCGCCTATTTCAATAATTTTTGATGCAAGGGGCGAAAGACCCGTGGTCTCGAGGTCGAACACCACCATCTCGTCGTCGAAGGAGGGATACTCCTTTCCGAAAATACATCTGGCGGTATCGTTGACGAAGTACGCCTCCATACCGTAGAGCACCTTCAGCTCACCCTTGCCTGCCTTCTCTGCCTTCTCGACCGCGAGCATAACCTCGGGGAAGGACTGCACGTTTCCGTGGTCGGTGACGGCGATAGCCTTGTGTCCCCAACGGATAGCGGTTTCAACTATCTCTTGTGGGGTAATTAGAGCGTCCATCGTGGACATATTTGAGTGCAGGTGGAGCTCGACACGCTTTTCCTCGGCGTTGTCAGCCCGCTCTATTTTCTTGATTTTCTTGATTCCTCTCGGAAGCACGTAGGGCTCGCCGTCGAAGCTGTCGTCCCTCACTCTGCCAAAAACAGCGATATGAGTACCTGCCTTCAGTCCCTTGAACCAGTCCATCTCCTCGGGTGTCAGGGGCTTTTTGACGTAGACGCCAGATGCGCCGTCGGATATGCCTATCGTACAGTTAAACTTATCTCCGCGCCTGGTTTCCTTTCTCTCGGTAGAAAATACCGTGCCTAGGAATACGGTGTTATTCTTCGTGCGAAGCACCTCGGAGAGCGGCGTGGGCTCGATAACGTCAAAGTCCTCGCCGTACAGCAGCTCTGCGCCCGTAGCCTCATATACCGAGGCTCCCATTCTGAATTTTGACTCACCGAGAACAGCGTTCTGTCCTGTCATCGAGGACAAGCCTGCCTTAACCTCAAAGTCATAGTGCGGGTCTCTCTCGCGCTCCTCGGCAATTCTCTCGCGCTCTCTCTCGGCGCGCTCCCTTGCCGCGCGCTCTCTGTTGCTCGCCTCGGCGTCAGCCAGCCTCTGCCTACGGCTTTCCTCCATCTCCCTCTCGAATTTCTCGACGCCCTCTCCCGTGCGGATAGACACGGCTCTCGTCACTCCAAAACGAGAGAAAAGAATGTTGGCAAGTATAGCCTCTGTATTGGCCTTCCTGACAAAATCAATTCCAAAGGAATTGAAGGGGATATGTACTATAACGGTCTCGCCGTCATCCGTATATTCCGCCATAGAGAGAAAGCCGTGGGTTACAGCGCCGAAAAGCGCCGCCTCGTAGGTAATCTCTCCCCACCTCGAGATATTGTACGCCTCGGGGGGAAAGTGCGGCATTATTTTAAAGCTCTCCGCTGAGTACAGCGTCCTGCATTCGTCCTCTATTTCATAGAAAATATCCGCCTCGTGATATTCTCCGAAGCTCATATCCACCTCGACTCTCATAGGAGTCCTCTGGAGCTTCACCCTGACGTCCCTCGCGCTCTCCAAGAGCCTGCGCTTTTTCTCGTCGGGGTTATATCTTTTAAAAACCTCGAAAAAGCTCTTCTCCACAGATAAAATCCTTTCCTGTTATCACTTGTACAGTCGAAGCTCGGCGATAAGCGCGTCAAGCAGCTCAGATTCGGGGAGCTTTCTCACTATCACTCCGCGCTTGAAAAGAAGGCCCTCGCCGCTTCCGCCCGCTATACCGAGATCGGCCTCTCTTGCCTCGCCGGGTCCGTTGACTACGCAGCCCATCAGGGCTACCTTGACGGGAAGGCGGTCGAGCCCCTCGGCTCTGACCCTCTCCTTGAATTCTCTCACCATACCGATAAGGTCTATTTTCGTGCGTCCGCAGGTGGGACAGGACACTATATCAATCCCGGGATTTTTCAGCATACCGACAGCCGAGAGTATTTCCCTGGCAGAGTACACCTCCTCGACGGGGTCGTCGGTGAGAGACACTCTCACTGTATCTCCTATTCCCTCGGCAAGAAGCGCCCCTATACCTATACTGCTCTTGATGAGCGCCGAGCTTCCGCCGCCCGCCTCGGTAACGCCGAGATGCAGGGGGTAGTCCACCCTTTCGGCAAGGATGCGGTTAGCCTCAATCATAGTCAGAGTATCCGACGCCTTAACCGACAGAACGATATCGGAAAAGCCGAATTTCTCGAGCAGCGACGCGTGATACATAGCGCTCTCGGCAAGAGCCTCGGCAGTCGGCGCTCCGTGGCGCTCAAGTATGTGACGCTCAAGCGAGCCCGAGTTGACGCCTATTCTTATAGGCGTGCCGTTTTTCCTGCACTCCTCGACAACCTTATACACCCGCTCGTCGCTTCCTATATTTCCGGGGTTAATTCTTATCTTATCAACGCCCGCCGCTGACGCAGCAACGGCAATCTCGTGGTTGAAATGTATATCCGCGACAAGAGGCACGGGCACACCGCGCGACTTCAGCACCTCGAAGGTGCGCACGGACTCAAGGTCGGGAGCTGTTATGCGAACTATATCACAGCCCGCCTCGGCGAGTCTCATCGTCTGGGCATAGGTAGCCTCAATATCGTGCGTATCGGTATTGGTCATTGACTGTACCGTTATCGGGTGATTTCCGCCGATAAATATATTTCCGACGCGCACCTCGCGGCTCTTTCTTCTTTTCTGCATACCCATTCCCCTTTCTCGCCGAGCAGCCTGTGGAAAGGCTAAAACAGCTGAATAACGTCCTTAATCATAATTATCACTGAAAGACCGAGAAGAAGCAGGAGTCCTATTCCGTTAATCATTCCCTCGACCTTGGCGGGAACCTTTTTCCTGGTTATCATTTCGAAAATGATGGTGATAAGCCTGCCGCCGTCAAGCGCGGGTATCGGCAAAAGGTTCATAAATCCGAGATTTATACTGATTATAACTGTGATATTGAGCAGTGATATGAAGCCTGCCTTCGCCGCGTCACCTATCGCGGAGGAAATTCCGACAGGACCCGAAACCGCCGCGACGGTATATCTGCCTGTTATTAGGTCATATATCGACTCCCAGCACATTCGCATAACGAGGCACGCCTTCCTGAAGGCTATACCGAGAGTGTCGAAGACTCCCTTATCGATAGCGGTAACGTAGAAGTCCATAGTGCCGAAGCTCTGCCCCTGATCTGTGATGGTCGGGAAGCGCACTCCGGGAAGCTCAACCGTCTTCCCATCTCTTTCAACCGTGAGGTCGACGGGCTCGTTTCCCCATCTCATTATCTGATAGCTGAGCTCGTCTGCTATCTTAACCCTTTTTCCGTTGACGTGGGTTATAGTATCTCCCGCCATCAAGCCGTACTTTGACGAGGAAGCCTCGTAGCTCACGCCCTCAAGCTCCTCAAAATCCGCCTCGGTCATAAAGCTATGCACGGTTGTGTTACCGATATTGATAACCGAGGTTATGATTATCATAGCCAGAAAGCCGACCACGATATTGACCGCTGCTCCCGCGGCGGTGATGATAAATCTCTGCCAGGCAGGCTTTCTATTAAATGCGTTGGGGTCGTCTGTCTCCTCGTCCTCGCCCACCATCGCGACGTAGCCGCCGATGGGAAACATACCGATGGCGTATTTTATACCGGTTTTCTTCGAATCATAGGTGACGAGCTTGGGGCCCATTCCTATGGAAAACTCGGATATCGTTACCTTGAATATTCTGGCGAATATATAGTGTCCGAACTCGTGAATGAATATCAGAAAGCCGAAAACCAAAAGAGCAATTATTACTGTAAGCGCCGCGCTCAATCTATTTTCCTCCAAATTTAATAAGTTTCTCCGTTATTTCTCTCGCCTCTTTATCGGCGGCGAGAATGCCGTCAAGCTCGCGCGTGTCCTTATAGTCCGAGAGCCTCTCGAAAGCCGAGATAACCGTGTCGGATATATCTGTAAATCCTATTTTCCCCTCGAGAAATGCCGAAACGGCAACCTCGTCCGCCGCGTTCATAACAGCAGGCATAGCTCCGCCGAGGGAAATAGCGCGCGACGCCAGCCCGAGAAGAGGAAACGCATCCATGTCAGGCTCAGCGAAGGTCAGACTGCCAAGGGAAATAAGGTCGAGCCTCTTCGACTGAGAGTGGGATCTTTCGGGGTAGTCCACCGCGTACTGCACGCACATACGCATATCGGGCACCGACAGCTCACCTATAACCGTGTTATCAATATATTCCACAGCCGAATGCAGTATGCTCTCGCGGTGAATGGTGACCCGCACCTGCTCGGGTGAAAGCGAAAAGAGATGCACCGCCTCGATAAGCTCAAAGCCCTTGTTCATCAGCGTAGCGCTGTCGACGGTTATCTTTTTTCCCATCTTCCAAGTCGGGTGCGCGAGGGTGTCGGCGAGGGTGACCTCAGCTAGCCTCTCCCTCGAATACCCATAGAACGGGCCGCCCGAGGCTGTGAGAATGACAGACTGTATCTCGCTTCCCTTTCCCGATTTCAAGGACTGGAATATAGCTGAATGCTCGCTGTCAACCGGGATAATCTCAACTCCCTTTTCCTTAGCGCGCGACATAACTATATCACCCGCTATAACCAAGCTCTCCTTGTTGGCAAGGGCGAGTCTTTTTCCCGCGTCAATCGTCGCGAGCGTGGGGCGAAGTCCCACCCCTCCGAGTATAGAGTTGATAACCGTGTCGGCATTCGTTTCGTGGATTGCTTCTATAAGAGCATCCTCGCCGCTGTACACGCGGATATCGGTATCGGAAAGGCGCACCTTCAGCTCTCCTGCCGCCGCCTCGTCTGCCATAGCTACGATTCTCGGCTGAAATTCCCGAGCCGCCACCTCCATAGCCGCGACGTCACGGTTGGCAGAGAGAAGGTCAACACCGTATCCTCTCGAGCGCACGACGTCCAGAGCCTGCTGTCCGACAGAGCCCGTGGCGCCTAGTATTGAAACTCTTTTTTTCATTCTTTCTCCGTTTCATATCGGGGTATATCCCGACATTGCTCACAGGGCGGCTAACGCCCGGAATAAGCTCTATTGAATGGCGCTCACGCGCCTTATTTTCAAGTCAAAGGTATACCTGTGCATCCTTCCACGTATCAGTGTGGTCAAAAATCGCCGCAGAGCCCCGCGGCGATTTTTCCTGTGCCAGGTTATCCCACCGAGAAGGGTGGAAAAAGTGTACATATCACCATCAGCGTGGTAGCCGCGGCGAGTATTGAGTCAAAGCGGTCCATTATTCCGCCGTGACCCGGGAGCAGTCCGCTGTAATCCTTGACGTCATACTCCCTCTTGATAAGCGAGGCGAAAAGGTCGCCAAGCTGCGAGATAACCGATGCGAAAACTCCCGAAAGCGCCAGCGCGAGATAATTCGCCTGAAGGCCAAAGAAGTATTCGATAATGAATCCGTAGAGAACGAAGGCGAGCGTAGCGAAGACTATTCCGCCGACCGAGCCCTCGACCGTCTTTTTCGGTGACAGCCTCGGCGCGAGCTTATGCCTGCCAAGGAGTCTGCCTGTGAAATATGCGAAGCTGTCCGACACCCACGCGCCGATAAAAACAAGCTCGAAAAGGTATTCTCCGTTTTCCATATATCTGAGAAGCGAGAGCGCTGTGAAGGACACCGTCGAGTAGCTCACCGCCATAAATGCACGCGAAATCTCGGAGAATTTCAGCTCTCCGCCCGACAGCACCGATACCGCGGCAAGATACAGAAGGTATGCGAATACCGAAAGAGCTATGATCAGAATATAGTCCCTCTGCTCCTCTGCGGGGACGAACAGCTTATATGAAAAGAAGGGCAGAAGCGCAGCCAGAGCGTAGCTCGGCAGCGACACCGCGTAGCGCCGATGAAGCCCGAGGACGCGAAGCAGCTCCCACGCGGCTAGCGCGGAAACAGCGGCTAGCGCCACCGGATATACTATATAATCCGAAAAAATCAGAAGCGGCAGGCCGAATACAACCATACCCAGCGCCGTGAGTAATCTAACCTTCATTTTGAAAATCCTTTTTAATTCTGATTTCCCGAGTCCTCGGGGTCAAGGCCGCCGAAGCGGCGCTTTCTTGAATAGAAGGCGTCGTACGCCTTGATTATTTCCTCTCTGTCGAAGTCCGGCCAGAGCGTTTCTGTAACGTAGTACTCGGAGTACGCCCCCTGCCAGATAAGGAAATTTGACACGCGGAAGTCGCCGCCCGTGCGGATAATCAGGTCGGGGTCGGGAGAGCCGGCAGTGTACAGATGCCGTCTTATATCCTCCTCCGTGATGGGAGAGCAGCCCTCCTTCAGCGCCTCGTTGACCGCGTGGACAATCTCGTCCCTGCCGCCGTAGTTGAAGGCGATGTTACAGACGAAGGGCGCGTCGGTGAGCATATTCTCTATCTCTATACACTTATTCCTGAGCTTTTCGGACAGCACCGACTTGTCGCCGAGAAAGCGAACTGAGAAGTCCCCGTCCCTCAGTATCTTCGGGGCAACCACCTCGTCAAGATACTTATAGAGCAGCGCCATCAGTCCGTCCACCTCCTCCTTCGGTCTTTTCCAGTTTTCGGTGGAAAAGGCGTACAGAGTGATATGATGAACTCCCATAGCCTTGAAGTCCTCGAGCACGCGCTCGACTATTTTCGCTCCCGCGATATGTCCTGCGCTTCTTGGCAGAAGGCGCTTTTTCGCCCATCTGCCGTTGCCGTCCATTATTATTCCGACGGAGCGAAGCCTGTCGTCAACCCTTGGCAGAGTAATCTCGGTTTTCCTTGCCACCTTGATTAAATCTCCATTATTTCCTTGGTCTTATTGGCGGTGATAACGTCGATTTCCTTGATGTACTTGTCGGTGAGCTCCTGAACGGTCTTATCCGACGCCTTAGCCTCGTCCTCGGTCATCTCGGAGTCCTTCTTCATCGCCTTAATCTTATCGTTGGCATCGCGGCGGATATTTCTGATAGCAACCTTAGCGTCCTCGCCCATTCTCGAAATCTGCTTGGAGAGCTCGCGGCGGCGCTCCTCGGTGGTGGGGGGGAAGGAAAGGCGGATGCAGCTGCCGTCATTCTGGGGATTAATGCCGAGGTCGGAGGTGAGAATTGCCTTCTCGATGCCTCTGATTGCCGACTTATCCCAAGCGGTGATAACGATGGTGCGAGCATCAGCAACCTTAATTTCCGCGATAGAGGAAATGGGTGTGGGAGAGCCGTAGTAGTCCACGGAAATCTTCTTCAGAACGTCGGGGTTGGCTCTGCCCGCGCGTATGGTGGAGAGGTTGTCAGCATATGCCGCAACGCTCTTTTTCATTCTTGTCTCATAATCTCTGGTATCAAGCTTCATTTTCAAAACTCCTTAATATATGTAATTTTAATTTCATTCTGCGGTAACCACCGTTCCGACCGTCTGTCCCTTGACGGCGAGGAGAATATCCTCGGGGCTCTTAAGTCCGAAAACTCTGATAGGCATTCCCGTCGACAGACAGAACGCCGTAGCGGTCGAATCGAGAGCCTGGAGATTCATTGCCAGGACCTCGGATGCCTTGACGGTCTCGAGCTTTTTGGCATCGGGATTCTTTCTCGGGTCGTCGGTGTAGATATAGTCGATATTCTTCGCCATCAGGATAGCGTCTGCCGAAATCTCAGCCGCACGCACAGCTCCCGTGGTGTCGGTGGACAGGAAGGGGATTCCGAGTCCCGCGCCGAAAACGACTACCCTGCCCTCTGAAAGATGCTTAACCGCCGCCTCAGCGGTATAGGGCTCTGCGAAGGGCGACATAGGAACTGCTGTCATAACGACTGCGGGCGAGCCCGCTCTGTCGAGCGCGTCCTTAAGAAATAGGGCGTTCATCACCGTGGCGAGCATACCCATTCTGTCGGCTGCGGTGCGGTTCATCTCTCCGCTCTGCCTGCCTCGCCAGATATTTCCTGCTCCGACGACTACCGCTATCTCGTAGCCCTCCCTGACGCACTGTCCGAGCACCGCGGCAACCCTATCAACGAAGTCCACGTCGTACAGCTCACCCGTACCTCCTGAGAGCGCCTCTCCCGAAAGCTTCAAAACAATTCTTTTCATATATCTCTCCTTCCCCCGCGAGCTCAGTCGTGAGCCTCGTCAAAGGTCTTTTTATTAATCTGTGTCAGATATTCCAGGTCCTCGTCGGTAACCTCAATTCCAAGCGCCGCGCAGGTCATACGGTAGACCAGCGGGTTCGGGTGATACACCGCGCTGTCCCAGAGGTAGAGGTCCTCAAGTCCAAGGTAGCGGATTATCGCCGCCGCCATTCCCGCGCTCCTTGACTCGCCGTAGTCGCAGGTAACGTACAGAGAGGAAACCCCGTCGCTCTCTGCTACTCGCAGGACAAGCTCCGCGACCCTTTCTGCCATCTCCATATTGTAGGCGTAGGGGTCGGACTCGTCATACACGTCGTCGTAGTCCAGCACCAGACGGTCGGAAAAGCGGTCGATATATCTCCATCTTGGCTCCTGGGTGGTTGATACTATTATCACCGAGCTCTCTGTATCGGTGAGCGAGCCGGTGTCTATGTCGTAGTACAGCTGCTTGAGGCCGCTGACCTTAACCTCTCCCGTCATATTATCACCTCTTTTTCGCCACGGCAAGGCGAGCCTTGGCGGCGATATTTTCTGCGGTAAGCCCATATATCTCGAGAAGCTCGGGAACTCTGCCGCTCCTGCCGTATTTATCCTCGACGCCCACTCTGAGAACGGGCACGGGACAGCGCTCGGCAACAGCCTCGCACACAGCGGAGCCGAGTCCGCCAATGACGTTGTGCTCCTCCGCGGTGACTATCGCACCGCACTTCTCTGCCGCGCGAGCTATAAGCTCACTGTCAAGCGGCTTTATCGTGTGTATATTGATAACCTCAGCCTCGATTCCCTCCTTGGAGAGAAGCTCCGCCGCCTCGATAGCCAGATGAGCCATATATCCCATAGCTACGATAGCCACATCAGCTCCCTCGCGGTAGGTAACTCCGCGTCCAAGCTCAAATTTGTAGTCGGGAACGAGCTCGGGAGTGAGGTCGGGAACTGCGAATCTGCCGAAGCGCAGATATACCGGCCCGACGTAGTTCAGCGCCGCCTCTACCGCCGCGTAAGCCTCGGTGGCGTCTGCCGGGCAGACGACCGTCATACCGGGTATGGTGCGCATCAGGGCTATATCCTCGTTGCATTGATGGGTCGCGCCGTCCTCGCCTACGGTGATGCCCGCGTGAGTCGCGCCTATTTTGACGTTGAGATGGGGGTAGCCTATGGAATTTCGCACCTGCTCAAAGGCTCTGCCCGCGGCGAACATAGCGAAGCTCGAGGCGAAAACAGTGGTACCCGTCGATGCGATACCTGCCGCGACGGACATCATATTGCCCTCTGCTATGCCGCAGTCAAAGAAGCGCTCGGGGTATTTTTTCTTGAACGCTCCCGTCTTGGTTGCCGCCGCAAGATCCGCGTCAAGCACCAAAAAGTCATATTTATCTGCCAGAGCCACGAGCGCCGCGCCGTAGCTCTCTCTGGTTGCCTTCTTATCTGCCATTTTCTCACCTCACCTAAGGCTCTCGCCGATTGCCGAAAGGTCGCTTACAGCAACGCGGTACAGGTCCTCCTTGGGCGCCTGTCCGTGCCACTCGCACGCGTTTTCCATATAGGAAACGCCCTTGCCCTTCACCGTGTGGGCAATTATAGCCGTGGGCTTGCCCTTGACCTCTCTTGCCCTTCTGAACGCCGCCTCAATTTCATCAAAATCGTGGCCGTCAATACTGATAACCTCCCAGCCGAATGCCTCCAGCTTCTTATCGTGGGGGGTGGGGTTCATAACCTCAGTTATGGGGCCGTCTATCTGCAGACCGTTGAGGTCGATGATGCACACGAGGTTGTCAAGCTTGTAGTGCGCGGCGAACATTGCCGCCTCCCAGACCTGTCCCTCCTCGCTCTCGCCGTCACCGATGACGGTATATACCCGATAATCCTTTCCCTTCACCTTTCCTGCGAGCGCCATACCGCAGGCGGCGGAAAAGCCAAGACCGAGCGAGCCTGTCGACATATCAACACCGGGCAGCGCCTTCATATCCGGGTGTCCCTGGAGTCTGGAGTCAGTCCTTCTCAGAGTCCTCATCTCCTCCATAGGAAAGAAGCCACGCTCTGCCAGAGTCGCGTACAGGGCGGGAGCTGTGTGTCCCTTTGAGAGAACGAAGCGGTCGCGGTGCTCCATGTCAGGCTGTTCCGGATTTATCCGCATTTCTTCAAAATAAAGATACGCGAGAACATCAGCTATCGAAAGAGAGCCGCCCGGATGACCGCACGCCGCGTTATATACGCCCTCGATTATACCGAGGCGGATATTATTGGCAGTACGCTTTAATTCAAGCTGTCGTTTTTCGTCCATTTTCCCTCCCAGACCGCGCATATCGCACCGGCGCACGCGCTTAAAGCTTTATTAGATATATTTTACAACACTTGAGGGATAAAGTCAATATATTTTCCGCACGCGAGATAGAATTTTGAAGTTTTATAATAAGTGCAAAGAGCGTGAAAACCTCATTTGCACAAATAAGTGCCAGGGGTTGCAACCTCTGGCACTTATTTTTTTACGAAAGGAGCAGGAAAATGAAATGCCTCTACTTGAATTACGATCAGCGGAAAAAGATCGAGGCGCTTTACGCATCGGGCGCTTCCCATAAGGCTATTGCCGCTGACCTTCGCGTATGCCTTACCACCGTGTACCGCGAATTAGAGCGTGGAAGATGCGGCAGCGACCTGGACCACAACGGGCGCATTAAGTATTCCGCCGAAGTGGCGCAAAAGAATTTCCTTGAAAGCCTCAAAAACAGAGGCAAGATCAAGAACAAAAAAGCAAAGGAGTAAAAATTATGCCTATTTTCATTGTCAAATCTATTACCATTCGCCCTCTGAACGCCGAGGAACTTGCAGAGCTTCAGGGCTTCCAAAAGGAAAAAGACAAAATCAACCCTAAGCCCGAGAAGGAGATCAACCCTAAGCCCGAGAAGGAGAACAAGAGCAAAGAGGATAGATACTATATCCCTCGCGGAGATGTTCCTTGTCAAAAGGTTTATTTTAGCAAAGCTGCCCTCAACCGCCTCGCAAGCATTCTTCTGAGTGCAGATGTACCGTTTGCTGAGGTAGAAAAATTCCTTTACACCCTCCCTATTTCAGTTAAAGATCAGCTCGTGCCCCTTCTCTTTGAAGAATACCACAGAAGGTGTGCTAAGGGATGAGCCTTGAACTGCTCCAAATTGAGCACAATTCGCCCGAGTGGCTTTCTTTCAGAAGGACAGGCATAGGCGGCTCGGATGCCGCTGCTATTCTTGGTAAGTCGCACTTTAAGA
>JAFTST010000038.1 GCA_017467165.1 Clostridia bacterium
CGGGATCAAGTCCCGAGAAGGGCTCGTCGAGGATAACGATATCGGGATCGTGCGCAAGCGCGGTAATGAGCTGAATTTTTTGCTGATTACCTTTTGACAAAGTATCAAGGCGCTTGTTACGGTATTCGGACATACCGAGTCTGCCGAGCCAATAGTCAACGGCCTTAACAGCATCCTTTGCGCTCATACCTTTCAGCTCCGCGAAATATACAAGCTGATCTATGATGAGCTTCTTCGGATAGAGTCCTCTTTCTTCGGGAAGGTAGCCGATACCGATTTTATTGTAATCGATGGGCACACCGTCAATCAAAACAACTCCGCTATTCGCCGGAAATACGTTCATCAGAATACGAATAGATGTCGTTTTACCTGCGCCGTTTCTGCCAAGCAGACCAAACGCTTTTCCACCCTCTGCCACAAAAGATACTCCCTTGAGAACCTCTTTTTCTCCAAAGGATTTGTCAATGTTTTTTAATTCCAAAACCATTATTCTTTTCTCCTTTAATAAGAAGTGCGCCCCATACAGAGACGCACGAAAAATACACCTCTCAATGTTGCTACACATATTTGATGACGACAAAGGTGAGAGAATAAATTTTTACCAAATATTATCTCCTTCGGGTCATCATATTAATATGTGTGGCCTCCCAATTTAAAAAGTGCGTAGCCGAAACCACGCACCGAAAAACGCAGTTTCGCTTCTGCCTGACACAGCTCACGCCCGAAGATATGACAGGCAAGACTTTCGCTTTTACCAAGCATAGACTTCGTACGAAAAACGTTCAACTGTGTCGCACGATTATTATATCACAAGCGAATAATCGTTTCAAGCATTACGGAAGAATTTGTGCCTTTTGGCGCCGAGGCGCGCGCTTTGCTTGGTATGCGCATACCGCTTACGGTAGCCTCCTTTCAAAGTATATGTAAAACAAAAAGGTGTACACAACCGAAGTTATTACACCGAAAAATGCAAGCTCCGATTGCTGTAACGAACCAACAGAATGGTCCGTTTGCCAACATTATAACACCGCTCGGTGTTATTTGTCAATACCAAACGGTGTTTTTTATATAATTATAGTACATAACTAATATCAGGAGTGTACTATGTTTGTTTATAGACGTATAAGAGATTTACGAGAGGATAACGACAAAACTCAATCTCAAATTGCGAAAATGCTAAATATGCAATTGACAGTTTATCAAAGATACGAGCGCGGAGAACGAGAGATACCATTTTGGGTTGCCATAAAGCTTGCGGATTATTATAAGGTTTCCTTAGACTATATAGCTGAGAGGAATTTTGACAAATAACAAATAGGCACCCTGTGGGGCGCCTCTTTGTTATGCATAGCTTTAAAGGTAAGCATTAGCGGAAAGAACCGACCGGTTATACTCCCTGTCGACGCAAGCGCGTTTCTCGCTCTTGGTGCTTCGCACTTCGCTTGACTCCGTCAAGCCGCCGGGGAGCAATCTGCTCTCGCTCGCTCACAAGCAAACTTGCAGCCTCGCTTCGCTTGATTATGTAGCCTTCGGCTCAACCGGTCAGGCGGTCGTAGACCGCGTCCTAGTTGGCCCACCGGCAGAAACAAAAATGCCACCCTTCTGGGTGGCGTTTCTGCTGGTGGAGCAAGATTCACGAAAGTCGAGCCGGCATCTAGGATTTTGACGCGAGGCGTCAATATTCCTCGCCTTGCCGCTCAAGTGCGAGCACTACGCGCTCTGCGGCGGGAATGCGAACCTGTTTTCTTGGCTTCGCCTGCGAAAACTAGGTTCTCGCGGGCTAGTTGGTCCACCGGCAGAAACAAAAATGCCACCCTACCGGGTGGCGTTTCTGCTGGTGGAGTAACTTCAACGAAAGTCGAGCCGGCATCTAGGATTTTGACGCGAGGCGTCAATATTCCTCGCCTTGCCGCTTAAGTGCGAGCACTACGCGCTCTGCGGCGGGAATGCGAACCTATTTTCTTGGCTTCGCCTGCGAAAACTAGGTTCTCGCGGGCTAGTTGGCCCACCGGCAGAAACAAAAAATGCCACCCTTCTGGGTGGCGTTTCTGCTGGTGGACCAACTAGGACTCGAACCTAGGACCGACCGGTTATGAGCCGGTAGCTCTAACCAACTGAGCTATTGGTCCATATTAAATTTTAATGCCTTGGACCGACGGTTATGCTCCCTGTCGACGCAAGCGCGTTTCTCGCTCTTGGTGCTTCGCACTTCGCTTGACTCCGTCAAGCCGCCGGGGAGCAATCTGCTCTCGCTCGCTCACAAGCAAGCTTGCAGCCTCGCTTCGTTTGATTATGTAGCCGAGCTGCTAACCAACAAAGCTTTGGTCCTTATTAAATTTTATTGCCTTGGACCGACCGGTTATACTCCCTGCGAGTTCCCTTTTTGAAAAAAGGACACTGCGGTTATACTCCTTCTCGGCGTAAGCGCGAGATACAGCCCTTTTTATAGACTAGTATATTGTAGCAGATATTTATGAACAAATCATTAATAGTGTATTAACAAATCATTAAATTAATCTCTTTTGGAAGGCGGTATACAGCCCGCGGGGCGAGAGGTGGCAGTTTGTGTCGAGTCGGGGTGAATTTGCGGCGCTTTCTTCCTGCTTGTTTCTTGACTTTGTATTTTTCGTATGCTATACTTTTCCTGTAAGCCGCGAATGAGGCTACTCCAAAATTGCGAGGTAATTATATGAAACGCGCGTTATTGGTTTTTCTCTCGGTTGTTATTCTCGTTTTGGGCGTTTTTTCGCTCTGCTCCTGTGAAAGGAAGGTTCGCGTTGACCTTCTGGGATATTACAGAGATGGCGTCGAGGTTACGCACCAGGACGGAAATTCAATTATCAAGTTCTACAAGGACCCGTCCTTTGAATACGACGTTGCTGATTTTGAAAAGATCAAGCTGAAGGTCGTATATTCCCATTTCTACAACACTACGGTAGAGGAAGAGGTCAAGGCGTACGGCTATCCGCCCGAAAACGCCCGCGGCAACCCTGAGCTGCAATACTTCGAGGTCGTGCTTGAAAAGGCGAAGGTATCCCTCGAGAAGCCCGTCATTCACAGAAACGTCAAGGGTATTCTTATCCCAGAGGAAGAAGACAAGCTGACCAACAACAGCGGCACCCCCTCGATACTTATGACCTTCATTATCGGTCTGATTGTAACGGTAGTCGCAGGCGGCGCGGCTGTATTCGGTCTTAACCTGTGGGATGACCCGCAGGGGCGCTTTATCGTCATAGCGGCGAATATTTTGCCAATCGTCCTGAATATCGGCTCCTACATCCTTTGGGGTGCGGGGCGCGGAATAATTCTGTCCTTCTTCTGCGCGGGTATAATCGGAATCACGATATTGGCGTCGAGGATCATAGACATTTAACCCCGAGTAAATACTAAACCAAAAGCAACCGGAGCTTCCATCGTGGCTTCGGTTGTTTTTTAAAGCGTCAGTGTTAAAGATAAGAATTATCGCTCTCAAATCAGAGCCGAAAGCTCTCCTCTATGTAATGTTTAATTTACATATATCAACGACAGACGCCGTTATAAAAGCGCCACCCACCCGAAAGATTTAACACGGGTAGGTGGATTTGTATATGTGCCAAGGTGTTGTCCCGCTCTAAGAGAGCTTTGGGACCTTTCTTTTTGGTGTTAGTCGTTCTTGATATGGACGTCCATCTGGTTGAAGGGTATCTCTATTCCCTCGGCGTCAAAGCGCGCCTTAACCTGCTCCAACAGGTCAAACTTAACAGTCCAATAGTCATCACTCTTGACCCAGACGCGCATAGTGATATTGATGCTCGATGCGGCGTGCTCGCTGACGCGGACGAAGGGCTCAGGGTCCTTCAGCACGAGCGGATGAGCCTCGACGAGCTCAGAAATAATCGCCTTCGCGCGCTCAAAATCAACCGAGTATGCAACCGAAAAGACCTCGTCAACTCTACGCGTATCCTTCATAGAATAGTTGACTATCGTGCCCGTGGAGAGCGCTCCGTTGGGGATATAGATAACCTTGTTGTCGGGGGTGCGGAGCTTGGTGTTGGTGATATGGATATCCTCAACGGTACCCGAATGACCCTGCGCCTCGATATAGTCGTCGATGCGGAAGGGGCGAGTGAGAATAATCAGAACTCCGCCCGCCAGGTTTGACAAAGCGCCGTTAACCGCCAGACCAACTCCAACGCCCAGCGAAGCGATAAGCGCGGTCAGTCCGCTCGTGTCAATGCCAAGATAACCGACTATGCAAATCGCTATCACTATTTTCAAACCAATCTTGAAAATGTAAGCAATAGTGCGCATTATCGTTTTATCCGCATTTTTCTTTTCGGCGGATTTTTCAATTTTTCTTGCTACAAAATTAACGACCTTAAAGCTGATAAACAAAATGAGGAGCGAAACCAAAAGCTTTACTCCGGTATTTGTTGCCCAGCCTACTATGGTATTAAGAACAGCTTCCCAATCCATTTTTGATTCTCCTTTTTATTAGTTTGACCTATTGTACCATAAAAGTGGCGCGAACATCAAGAGCGGCAGATAAATTAACACGCCCTGCCGCTAAAATTTACAATATTGCAACAATTAGCGAGCTCTTACGCTCTCCACAAAAGCGGCTCTGCTAAGCACCACCTCTCACACGCAGCTTTCTGTTTCCTCGGCGGTACCTTCTGCCCCCTCGGGCGTGGCGACGTCGCCCGTCGCGCCCTTCTTCCCTGCCCTTTCGATAAGCCCCACGACGAGCCTTGTCAAAAAGTATGCCGCGTAGGCAAAGAGTATCGTGAGTATAAAGAGTATGACGACGTAGATAAGAGTTCCGAAAACGCCCAGCTTCTCAACCATCGCGCGGCGAACGTTCTCGATAATGGCAACGTTGCACTCATAGAGGTTGTGGAAATTCACCTTCAGGGAATAGGAGAGAATTGCCGCTATGACAACGTACACGGCGAGAAAAACGCCCATAACCTTGAGGTCGCGCTTCTTTTGAAAGTCATAGAGCTTCAGCGCTACCGTGAGCATAAAATACAGCACCACGAGGTTGTGGAAGGTGACGGTGTGAAAATCTCCGAAGGAGCCGAAATACCCCCTGATATTTCCGTCGGAATAAACCACCGCGGGCATTATCACCATAAAGAGCATAAGAGATGACAGGCAACCCAGCGCCGCCGCGTCGGTCAGATGACTGTACCTTCCGCGATAAAAGGCGTGAATCGGCAGCGTGTATAGAAAAAGGCTGCAATAGTGAAACGGCAGAGAGTACAAATCGTAGCCACCCTCGCCCGTAGCGGAGTTAACCTGCTTCATCACCTCGAGAACAAGCAGGACAACCGCGATAATCTGCAGGGGTATAAAGCGGATTTTCCTGTCGCACTTTCCAAGCGTTCTCGCCGCTATAACCGATATAACGAGAAAGACAAGAAAGCTAGGCAAAATCTGATAAAAATGAGTAAGAGTCCAAAGTCCCATATATTTCTCCGTTCCGTCGCTTGCGCGACCTTTTCAGTCGGGGAGCCTCTCACGCGGAAAAATTCCCCTGTCCTGACTCGATTTTATCACCCGCAGAGGAAAAAATCAATTATCTTTTAATAGAAATAATATTAGTTAAGAAATTTAAAAGAAAAGGGGCTGTCTCATTAAGAATTGGGGTGGTTTGGGGCAAAATGATGAAAAATGCAGTTAGAATTATAGCTTTGGCGAATTCTTAATGAGAACAGAACCTAGGGGCGAACGGATTTAGAGCAGAAATCCTTGGCTGACGAGCGATAGCCGTATAAAAATACGGCGAGCGAGGAAACGAGGATAAAATAAAAAAACCTTAACAAAAAAGAAAACCGAAGGTTTTCAACCTTAATTTCCTTAAATTTGTATAAAGAAACGACAGAATCACTGCTTTAAGACAATGCTTCTGCCGTTTTTTATTTGGTTATGCCTAAATGCGACAGCCCCTTTCCGAAACATATTCATTTTCAATCAATGCCGAAAATTTCCTCAAAGCTCACGGAGAGTATTTCCTTCAAGAGAATAATCTCGTCAGGGTAGACGTGCCTTTGTCCAACCTCGATTTTAGCCAAGGCGCTTCTTGTGACGTCACAGCCACGTGTCTGAAGTCGCGCGGCAAGCTGCTCCTGCGTCAGCCCCGCCCTCTCGCGTAATATTCTGATATTTCTTCCGATTTTCTTCTCAACAGACTTATCCATATACAAAACCTCGCACCTTTTTAAGAGCAAACCCCCAAGATAAGTATACAAGTGTTGTAGAATAAAATTGCACCTATATCGGTGCAGGACTTGAATATATGAGGGAAAAATGAAAACATTTGGAATAATGAAAGAAACAGACCGTCTTGGGAGGTTACATATCCCGAAGGAGCTTAGTGTGCGGCTTGGGCTTTCCGAAAAGGTAGAGCTCGTTGCAACGAAGGAGGGCTTACTTATCAAAAGCGTAGAGTACGAGTTAAAAAAGCGAGATGCAGGCGATGAATAGCCCACATTTTTCGCTCCTCTGTTGAAAAGGGCGGATTTATATGCTATAATATCTACACGGGTCGCGCGAGGCGCGGGGTTAATAGATTTATCCCGACAGGTCTTTGCCGCTTATGCCTCAGCGAATTTCACACGTCGAGGCAAAATACGCTCGCACTTGCCCGAAGGAAGTGCAGAAGTGGAGATATTATGAAAGTCAACCATAACTCGCCAGGTCATAATCAGGTGACAGACAGCGCGGCAAATTCAACCGTAGAAATGCGGCTGACTCCTCTGCCCGATGGTACCAATAGAATGACAGACTTGAAAATCGGCGAGCCAAACAGGCGATACTGGGAATATGACGAGAGGGGCGCTATGGTCTGGCAGGCGTATCCCGAGGTAGTGACCGTGCCCGACGGCGTGTCCGTGATAGGACACCTTCGCTCTCCCATACTGGGCGAGATTGTTATTCCGCCCTGTGTGCGCGAGATTGACGAGCTTGCATTTGGCGCAGAATTCTACACGGGTGACACCTACGAGTGGTACGCTCTGCACACGGTGCATTTTTCACAGGGTATTGTGCGTATCGGTCGACGCGCGTTTTATAACTGTCGGAATCTCGACGGAGTTCGCCTTCCGAAGGGGTTGGTTGATATAGAGGAGGAGGCATTTTGTCTGTGTCTATCGCTCTCGCGCATCACAATCCCGGAGAGTGTGGAGCACGTCGGTCCGCGCGCCTTCAGAAAATGCTCCTCGCTAAATAAGGTTATTTTCCGCGACGGCATTCGTCGCCTCGGCGGCTATATCTTCGAAAAGGATGAAAGACTGAGCAAGGTTGTACTACCACAGACGCTGGAGCGCATCGGACGCGGCTGCTTTTCGGGATGCGCGTCGCTCACCGAAATAGATCTTCCCGAGAGCCTTACAGAGCTTGGCGGCGGCGCCTTCGAGAATTGCTCGGGTCTTAGCTCTCTACGCTTCAAAAAGGACCTCGTCAACGCTGAGGAAATGCACAAGGAGAGCCCCCTCAGGAATTGCGGAGCGCTCACAGAGCTTTATCTTGACGACGGGGTAACGCGCGCAGATTGGATTCCGTCCGCTCCGGCACTTCTCGAAATCAAGATATCTCCAAATCATCCGAAATTCACCACGCTCGGCGGCGCCTTGTACTCCAAGGACAAAAAGACGCTGTTGCGCGTGCCCACGGGCAAGACGGGAGAATATTCCGTGCCGCGTGGTGTTTTGGCCATCGCGCCAAACGCCTTTCGGGGTTGCGCGGGGATTACCGAGGTTACCCTGCCCTCCACTCTGCTCACGATAGGCGAGGGCGCATTCGCAGGCTGCGCTTCGCTTCGCAGTATGGATTTGCCCGGCAGAGTCACCGAGGTTGGAGCGAGAGCCTTTTTGGGCTGCACGGCGCTCACGAGCCTCTATATATCAGGCTCGGTCCGTCACGTTGGAGATGGAGCACTGGAGGGCTGTTCGGCGCTCGGGGAAATTACCGTTTCGCCCGAAAATAAGGCATACCGCCAAGAAGGCGGAAGACTGATTTCTGTCAAGAATTGAGCCCCGCACCGCGCGGAGCGCAGGCAGGCTTGCCACGAGAGGAAGGAGAGAAATAATGGAAAACACAGGCGGATTTTTGATTGAGGACGGCGTGCTTTTAGGCTATCAGGGAGCGGGCGGTGACGTGGTTATACCCGAGGGTGTGACCGAGCTCGCGATGGGCGCGTTCTTTCAGTATGACGATATAACGAGCGTCAGAATACCCTCGTCGGTAAGGCTCATTGGCTGCGGCGTATTTGAAGGCTGCTGCTCGCTATCGCAGGTGTTTTTTGAGCACACTCAGGGCTGGCGGGCTACCGTGACCGACCTCGACCCGTTCGGCGACGAGGATTATAGCGTGAGCCTTCAGATTGACAGCGAGGCGCTCTCAGACCCCGGGCGAGCGGCGGAGCTTTTCTCATACCGCTTGCGGAACGCAACGCTTTCAAGGGAGTGAGGACCAGATGGAAAACAGGATTTTCAAGCCAAGATACGACAAGGTATATCTGTGGACGCTCCTTCCGACACTCGCGCTATTGGCAGTCGGTACGGCATTCGCCGCTCTTGATGCGGTGGGGCTTGTGATAATGCTCGCGACAGATATACTTTCTCTCTACTTCTTTCTCTCACCGCTCGTCGGCTACGTAGAGCCGAGGGAGAATACCGTATTCATAAAATTCGGTTTTTTCCTGAAAAAAGAAATCCCCTACGAAAAAATCAGGGGATTTGAAAAGAAAAGGCAGTTTTATTCCGAGTCAATGCTCGCTTTAAAGAGCGCTATGGAGCATATAGATATAAAGTACAACAGCTTTGACGTGGTTTCGGTCAGCGTCACCGACAACGACGGGTTATTAAAAGAGCTCGAGAGTCGTGTGGCAGAGGCGAAACAAACCAAAAACAATCTCGCATAATCAAAGGGGCTGTCTCATTAAGAATTGGGGTGGCTGGGGGCAAACTGATGAAAAATGCAGTTAGAATTATAGCTTTGGCGAATTCTTAATGAGAACAGAACCTCGGGGCGAACGGATTTAGAGCAGAAATCCTTGGCTGACGAGCGAGAGCCGTATAAAAATACGGAGAGCGAGGAAACGAGGATAAAATAAAAAAACCTAATCAAAACGAAGAAAACCGCAGGTTTTCAACCTTAATTTCCTTAAATTCGTACAAAGAAACGACAGAAGCACTGTTTTTTGACAATGCATCTGCCGTTTTTTTATTTGGTTATGCCTAAATGCGACAGCCCC
>JAFTST010000039.1 GCA_017467165.1 Clostridia bacterium
CTCTGAAGGCTATAAGCGAGGAGCCGCCTCTTGTAACGTAATATTTTCCTCCCTCCCGAAGCTCCCAGGAGTCCGACTCGTAGAGCTCAACGTAGCCTTCGCCGAGAAGCCTCTGTCTAACAGCCTCCGTGGCGTGATAGGCGGTGGGAGAGCGACGAATAAAATCAAAAAGACCCTTAATATCACTCATTTTTCTGTTTCCTTTGGTTTTTTAACTATATTTTACAACTAAAATAAGAAAAAGTCAACTTAACGGTTGAAAGTTTCATTTCTTTGAGTTAAAATATACGTAAGATTAAGATTTTGTGAGGTAACGATGCTTAATATACCCGAACATCCCGACTGCGAGGCGATATTCCGCCACTTTGAGAGCTTTTCAAAAATCCCGCACGGCTCGGGAAACACCGCGGCGATAGCCAACTTCTTCGTTGAATTCGCGCGCGACCGAGGGCTCGAATATTATCGCGACGAGGCTGATAACGTGGTTATTAGAAAGCCCGCGACAAAGGGATATGAGGACCGCCCCGCTATCATTTTCCAGGGACATCTTGATATGGTTGCGGAGAAGAAGACGGGCGCGCCCATAGATATGGAAAAGGAAGGGCTGACGCTCTACCGCGATGGCGACTATATCAGAGCGAAGGACACCACCCTCGGCGGCGACGACGGAGTTGCTCTGGCGTATGCTATGGCGGTGCTGGACAGCGAGGATATTCCCCACCCTGACTTTGAGGCTGTTTTCACCTCTGACGAGGAAATAGGACTTCTTGGCGCGGTTGCTCTCGCTCCCGAGGCGGTCAAGGGCAGACTGCTTATCAACATAGACTCGGACGCCGAGGGAATATTCACAGTAGGCTGCGCCGGCGGCATGAGAAGCGATATCTCACTCCCCGTCAGGTATGAGAGCGCGGAGAGCGGGACAGCCTACAAGGTAAGGCTCCACGGCTTCAAGGGCGGTCACAGCGGCGTTGAGATTGACAAAGGCAGAGCCAACGCGACGAAGGTGCTCGCAGAGATACTCAACGTTATACCGGATATCCGCATAGCGTCAATTTCGGGCGGCAACGCCGATAACGCCATTCCAAGAGAGTGCGAGGCGATTGTGCTCGCCGACAGCGATTTTCCCGAGAGGCTGCGCGACGTCTTCGCTATGCGACTTGATATGGCGGCTGTGCTCACAAATCTGCCCGCCGTCGATACAGAGGCGTCCGAGAGCAAGCCTCAAAGCCTCAGAAAAACAGAGCACGACGCTACTCTCGATACAGAAAGAGCCGCATCACCCGAGTCGACGCTTGACAGGGAGAGCACGGAAAAGCTTCTTTCCCTGCTCGTGCTTCTTCCCTCGGGGGTTATAGCTATGTCGAAAGAGCTCGAGGGGCTTGTTGAAACCTCGCTCAATCTCGGAATACTCCGTCTGGACAGCGAGGCGCATATCTCCTTCTCGGTGCGCTCGAGCAAGGGCGAGGAAAAAAGAAGACTCGGCGACCTGCTCTCTGCTCTCGCACAGAGCTTTGGCGCAGGATATGCCGAAAGAGGAGATTATCCCGCGTGGGAATACCGACCCGCGTCGCATCTGCGCGAGGTTATGAAGTCGGTATATGAGAATATGTACGGAAAATCCCCCGAGATTGTCACCATACACGCGGGGCTTGAGTGCGGTATTTTCACAGAAAAGCTGCCCGACGTCGACTGCGTATCCATCGGTCCTGACAACCTTGATATCCACACGACCGAGGAGCGCCTTTCCATTCCCTCTTTCGTCAGGGTATGGAAGTATCTTTTGGAAGTATTAAAAAATATATGAGAGGTAGAAACAATGAACAAGACAAGACTCAAGAAGTATGCAAGGCTTATCGCCCGCTGTGGCGTTAACGTCCAGAAGGGACAGGAGGTTATCATCTCCGCTCAGCTCGACCAGCCCGAGTTCGTCAAAATGGTTGTTGACGAGTGCTACAAGGCAGGCGCGAAGAAGGTCAGCGTTGACTGGATATACGAGCCCCTCACCCGCTCCAACGTCAGATACTGCTCTGCCAAGACTCTCGGCGAGCTCGAGGAATGGCAGATAAAGAAGTGGGAGCATCAGGCAGAGGTCCTTCCCTGCAAGATTTATCTTATCTCCGAGGACCCCGACGCGCTCGAGGGCATCGACCAGGCGAAGTATGCCAAGGCTATGGCACAGAGAAGCAAGGCTATAAAGCCCATTCGCAGAAGAATGGAAAACAAGTATCAGTGGTGTATCGCCGCAGTACCCGGCAAGGCGTGGGCTAAGAAAATTTTCCCCGGCGAGAGAGCAAGCGTTGCTATGGAAAAGCTGTGGGAGGCTATCCTCTGTACCTCTCGCGTCACCGACGATCCTATCGAGGCGTGGCGACTTCATAACGAGGAGCTCGCCAAGAGATGCGAATACCTCAATTCTCTCGGTATAAGAGAGCTCCGCTACTCCGCCTCCAACGGCACCAACCTCAAGGTTGGACTGATACCAGAGGGTATCTTCATGGGCGGCGGCGAAAGCGCGCAGGGCTCGGGCATCTACTTCAACCCCAACATTCCCTCCGAGGAGGTATTCACCTCTCCTATGAAGGGCGAGGCAGAGGGTATCGTGTATTCCTCGCGCCCCCTGTGCTGTAACGGCGCTCTTATCGAGAACTTCTTCGTCAGATTTGAGGGCGGTAAGGCCGTGGAGGTAGGCGCGGAAAAGAACGAGGAGGTCCTCCGCGAGCTTATCAAGATGGACGAGGGCGCGGCTTATCTTGGCGAATGCGCGCTCGTTCCCTACTCCTCTCCCATCAGAGAGTCGGGACTGCTGTTCTACAACACTCTCTTTGATGAGAATGCCGCTTGCCACCTCGCGCTCGGCAGAGGCTTCACCAATCTTCTTCTGGGCTATGAGAATATGACCGAGGAGGAGGCTCACAGCAAGGGAATCAACGATTCGATAGTCCACGAGGACTTCATGATAGGCACGGAGGATATGTCTATCGTTGCCATCACCAAGGACGGAAAAGAGGTCGCTATCTTCAAGGATGGCGAATGGGCGTTCGAAGTATAATCAGGGCACAATTTTTAAAAAAGGGCATACAGCGGAATAGCTGTATGCCCTTTTAGCTTCCCTCTCGGGTGTATTTGATTCAGCCCTGGAGCTCTTTCTTTCCGAACGCCTTTTTAAACTGAAGGCTGAACAAAATCGCGGTGAAGCTGACAGCCAGCAGGTCTGCGATAGGCTCTGCAAGATAGACTCCAAGAGTTTTGTCGCTGACAAGACTCGGCATAATGTATATAAGCGGCAGGAGCAGAACGAATTTTCTCACCACCGCCACCGCCACAGACGCGGCAGCATTTCCAAGCGAGACGAAGGTCATCTGGCAGGCTATCTGTATGCCGAAGAGCAGCATTCCGCCAAAATATATGCGTAGCACGCGCGAGGCGTATGAGGCAAGCTCTGCATCCGGAGTAAATACCCGCACGAATGCGCCCGGCAGCAGCATAACCGCCGCCCATATTGTCAGCGAGTAGGTAAGGCAGGTTATCAGCAATATCTTGTAGGCTCTTCTCACTCGGTCATAATTTCCGCTACCGTAGTTATAGCTCAGTATCGGCTGCGCTCCCTGCGCTATTCCCTGCGTTGGAAGGAGGGCTAACTGCATAACGCTCGTCAGTATCGTCATAGCGCCCACGGCAATATCTCCGCCATATCTCTGAAGCGAGGAGTTGAAGCATACCGAAATCACGCTCTCGCTCGCCTGCATAACGAAGGTAGCCGTTCCAAGCGCCAGGGCTGGCAGGATTAACCGTGGCGACGGGAGAAGATTTCTCACCCTCAATCTGATAATCGCCCTTTTCCCACAGAGAAAGACAATTATGAAGACACACGAGAAAAGCTGAGAGCACACCGTCGCGACAGCCGCGCCAACGACTCCCAGGTCGAGCCCATAAATGAAGATAGGGTCGAGAATTATATTAGTCACAGCGCCGACGATAACAGAAACCATCGACACCTTAGTGAAGCCCTGCGCGGTGATAAAGGCATTCATTCCGAGAGTCAGCTGAACGAATACCGTGCCAATAGCATACACGCTCATATATGAGGTCGCATATCCGATGGTATTTTCGCTTCCACCGAACGCCATAAGCAGCTCGCGATTGAAAACGAGCAGCACCGCAGTCAGAATCACCGAAATGACAATCTGTACGGTGAAGCACCCGCCAAGAGTCCTCTCCGCGCTATCGCTATCCCCTTTTCCCAGAAATATCGATGCTCTGGGCGCGCCTCCCGAGCCAACCAGGGCGGCGAATGCAGATACCAGCATAATTATAGGCATACACACGCCAACACCCGTCAGGGCGAGGTCTCCGACCTCAGGCATATGTCCTATATATATTCTGTCAACCACGTTGTAGAGCATATTAACAAGCTGCGCTATAACCGTCGGCACCGCAAGCCTGAAAAGCAGTCTGCCAATCGGGGCAGTCCCAAGCATTTCTTTATCGTTATTCATAACCGATACCTACCTCCTGATTGGCAGAAGCATTCTGGTCTGCTGCTTATACTCGTCAAATCCTGCTTTCCCGGCCTGTCTTCTATCCGCCATAGGTATGCTTACCGTGAGGAAAAGAAGAGTATTCGCCACAGCGCCCGCCAGAAGCCACCAGCGGCTCGGGTCGGCGGAAACAACCGAAAGCCCGACTCCCCACCACATAAGAATCTCACCGAGATAGTTGGGGTGGCGCGAGTATTTCCACAGTCCGCGGCGTATAAAGGCGCTCTCGCGGTTTTTCCTGTAGCTGTGCATCTCAATATCGGCAACCCCCTGCATAATTGCGCCGCCGAGAGAAAGACAGAGAAAGGCTATGCTGAAAAGGTTCGCGGAAAGCCCCTCGCGGATAGCATATACCGCGGGCAGAATACATCCGTACACCACAAGAGTCGGTACCATATGTATTCCTACGAAATTGATAACGGGATAAAACGCGCCCGTTTTCTCATTAAGCATAGTATAACGCCAATCCTGGTGATTCAGTCCGTGGAAGGTATACGCCCAATTCGCCGTCAGGCGAGCCGCCCAGAAGGAAACCACGGTGATAAGAAGAGCGCCAAAGAGATTAAGCCCTCTTCCCACGGCGAAGGCTATAAGAATAACGGGAGGCTGAACGCTCCAATATGGGTCGTAGACCGACGCATTTTCAAATATAAGGCTGAAAATAAAGATTACAACGGTTGCCACGGCATCCGCTATAAGAAGCGATAGCCAGAAGTCAAGCTCAGCCGCGCGATAGACGGTAACGCCCGCTACGGTTGCCGCCGCGTATATCAAGGCGAGAGCAACGAAGCTCAGCGCGCGGCTTTCCTTCAAAGATTTCATTATATGTACCTCTTAGTTGTCAGTTTCTCATTTGGTCAAGCCACGAAAAAAACTCATCTGTGGCTTTGGTCTAGGCTCGAATAAGCGAGGATAAGCTGCTCCGCGCTCCTTATTCCGTCGGTGGCGGAGGACACTATACCGCCCGCGTAGCCCGCGCCCTCGCCCGCGGGATATATTCCCTCTCTGCCCGTGGCTACCCTTTTTCCGTCGCGAAGAATTCGCACGGGTGAGGTGCTTCTCGTTTCAGGGCCTGTCAGAATGGCGTCAGGATAACCGTAGCCCGAAAGCCAGCTGTCAAGCTCCGGCATAGCCGCGCGCAGACTGTCGGTTATATAGCCATCAAGGTACCTGTCGGGCGAATGCATCTCTGTGCCCAAGGGGTAGCTTGGCGCAACCGAGCCCTGCGAGCTCGTCTGCCATCTCTCAAGAAAGTCAGAAAGGCGGAAGGAGGGCGCCCGATAGCTGCCTGTGAGAGAGTAGGCGTCTTTTTCTATTTTTTCCTGCAGGGCGAAGCCCGCAAGCGCGTCCTCCGAGCCAAAGTCGTTCGGCGTCACGGATACGAGAAGCGCCGCGTTGGAGTTATCCATACCTCTTGAATGAGGGCTCATACCGTTGGTGACTATAGCGCCCTTCTCGCTCGTGGCGGCGACTACGCTACCGCCCGGGCACATACAGAAGCTATACACGCTTCGCCCGTTCGGGAGGTGGGTGACAAGATGGTAGGACGCGCTGGCATCTATATATGGCGCATCGTCCTTATACACTATGCTGTCGATATATTCTCTCGGATGCTCAATCCGAAGTCCTATGCCAAAGCCGCGGGCTTCCATCAGAAGTCCCTTTTCCCTCAGCATCAGCGTCGTATCTCTGGCGCTGTGTCCCGTGGCGAAAATCGCGGCACGGGTATCGAGCGTTATTCTCTCGCTTCCCTTCTCATAGACGACCGCGGACAGCGTACCGTCACTCACGGTCAGGTCACACACCCGCGCTCCGAAAATAACCTCACCGCCAAGGGAGATAATTTTCTCCCTTATATTCCTGACTATATCGGGCAGTCTGTCGGTGCCAAGGTGCGCCGCGGTCGAAAACAGCACCTCCTCGTCGGCGCCGCTGTCATAGAAGGTGGAGAGCACCTTCATCTTATATTTATCCATAGCGCCGCATTTCAGCTTTCCGTCCGAGTAGGTTCCGGCTCCCCCCTCTCCAAACTGAACGTTGCACTCCGTGTCAAGAATACCGAGCTCAGAGAACAGCTCTATCCTCTTTTCCCTTTCCTCGACGGGTAGTCCTCGCTCGAGGACTATGGGACGGGCTCCAGCCTCGGCGAGAGTGAGCGCGGCGAAAATCCCCGCAGGGCCAAAGCCAACCACCACGGGTCTGAAATCAGCTCGGAAATGTGGCGGAGAAAAGCTGAGGTCAGGGCACTCCGAAACCTTTTTCCGCATTTTAAGAAGCCCCGCTTCCCTATCCGCATCAAGGGAGAGTGCCAGCGTAGCCTTATAATACGGCTTGCCGTCACCGACCGACACGAGCGAGCGGCGGATTAGTCGCGCCTCCCTGATTTCGGTTCTGTCTATTGGAAGCGCCTCGCAGGCGGCGAGAATAAGGCTCTCGCGGTTGTATTTCATTGGTAGCTTAATCTCGGTTTTAATCATTTCGGAGCCTCCTCTCGCATTTTTAATTATTCTAGCACAAAAAAAGATTATTTTCAAGTAGATAACTTGCCTCTGTGTGAATAAAGGGCGTGGTTTGGTAGAGAATATCT
Organism: Clostridia bacterium; assembly: GCA_017467165.1. Classification (GTDB taxonomy): domain Bacteria; phylum Bacillota; class Clostridia; order Oscillospirales; family CAG-272; genus UBA1740. The sequence continues at coordinate 7,126 of JAFTST010000039.1, forward strand.
ATATAAAAACGGAGGTAATTCTATGAAAAAGGCTCTTTCTATAATTCTTTTGGTGGCAATATGCCTCTCTTCGACCCTCGCTATAACAGGCTGTCGCAGAGGTGAGGATGAGTGCGCCGTTCTGTACTATACCTACAGCGACACCTATATATCCTCGGTCAGAGCAGAGATGGACAGGCTGCTTGACAAAGGTGGAATAGCCCACCACAACTATGACGCGGGCGGAAATCAGACAACCCAGACCGAGCAGGTGGATACCGCTATAACTAAGGGCGCGAGCATTCTTATTGTCAACGTGGTTGACACGGGCTCGGACGATGCCGCGAGGACAATTCTCGAGAAGGCGAAGCAGGCAAGCGTGCCCCTCATTTTCTTTAACCGCTCGGTGAGCGAAAATATTATCAAGGAGTACGACAGGTGCGTTTTCGTCGGCACGGACTACGAGGAGGCTGGACGGATTCAGGGCAGAATGATTGGCGAGTATGTCAGAGATAACTACTCGAAGCTTGACATCAACGGTGACGGAAAAATAAGCTACGTGCTTTTCAAGGGTCAGCAAGGAAATATGGAGGCTGAGGCGAGGACGAAATACTCAGTCGAGATCTGCAACTCGGTTTTAGCCGAGGCGGGTCTTTCTCCTATAGTCTTCTACGACAGTCAGAACCGCGACAAATATCTTGTCGACCAGGACGGAACCTGGTCAAACGCGGCGGCTAACAACTATATGAAAACAATTCTCTCAGGACACAGCGAGTCAAATAAAAATATGGTGGAGCTGGTTATAGCGAACAACGACGAGATGGCTCTCGGGGCTCTGGCGGCACTGGAGGAGGTCGGCTATAACAAGTCGGGCTCAAGGCACATTCCCGTGTTCGGTGTCGATGCAAGCGAGGCTGCGCGCGCGAAGATTAACTCTGGCGCTATGACGGGCACGGTCAAGCAGGACTCGGCGGGTATGGCAGAGGCAATCGCGCATATAGCCGACAATATGATTAACGGAAGAGATGCTCTCTCGGGGATTGACGAGGATATGAAGGTTGGCGAGGCGAGGGTTAATATTCCCTATTCCGCTTACACGGGGGAGGACGAATAAGTGTCAGAGCCGCTGTTAGAGATGGTGGGAATGACGAAAAGCTTTCCCGGTGTTCTCGCCCTGGACGAGGTCAGCCTTGATATTAGAGCGGGCGAGGTGCACGCCCTGATGGGCGAAAACGGAGCGGGAAAATCCACTCTGATGAAATGCCTTTTCGGCGTGTACCGTCCCGACGGCGGCAGAATTTTTCTCGGCGGCGAGGAGGTGAGCTTCAGGTCGCCAAGGGACGCTCTCGACCACGGGGTAGCTATGGTACATCAGGAGCTCGAGCAGGCGAAGGATATGTCGGTTTCTGATAATATGTGGCTCGGAAGATATCCAAGGCTTATAGGTGGGCTTCCTGTGGTGAACGAGAGAGAAAGCCACAGGCGCACGCGCGAGGTGCTCGACTCACTCGGGCTGAATATCAGAGGCGAGGCTAAAATTTCAGACCTCAGCGTTGGACAAAGGCAGATGGTGGAGATAGCAAGGGCGGTTTCCTTCAGTCCAAGAGTCATCGTTTTCGACGAGCCGACCTCATCTCTGAGCGACAACGAGGCTGAGCTTCTGTTCAAAATAATAGCCGCCCTAAAAGAAAAAATGTGCGGTATAATTTACATTTCGCACAAGATGAACGAGATTCTTCGCATCTCGGACAGGGTTACTGTGATGCGCGACGGAAGGCGTATAGCAACCGAGGACAAGGAATCCCTCACCACCGACAGGATTATTAGACTTATGGTAGGCAGAGAGCTTACCGAAAGATATCCGAAAATTGACACGCCCCCCACCGACACGCTTCTCGAGGTCAGAAATCTCTCGACAGAATACACGGGGCTGAGCGACGCGAATCTGACTCTTGGCAGAGGCGAGATACTCGGTATCGCGGGGCTTGAGGGCTCGGGACGCACTGAGCTGCTCTCCGCCTTGTTCGGCCTTAGCGAGAGAAGCTCGGGAGAAATCCTGCTTGACGGCGAGAGGATTGACAACAGGAATCCGACCGAGGCTATGAAAAACGGCTTCGCTTATCTCACCGAGGAGCGACGCGTGGACGGCATATTCAGCATTCTGAGCCTTACAGAAAACACCACTATTTCCTCGCTGAAGCGTCACAGGCGCCTGTGCTTCATCTCGGAAAAAGGACAGACTCGTGCGACCGAGGATATGATGCGCACACTCAGGATAAAGGCACCCTCCGCGAAGGAGAAAATCCGCTCGCTCTCGGGCGGAAATCAGCAGAAGGTTATACTTGCCAGGTGGCTTCTGACAGAGCCCAGGGTACTGCTTCTTGACGAGCCCACAAGAGGTATCGACGTCGGCGCGAAGTATGATATATACCTGCTTATAAAAAGGCTCGCCAGCGAGGGCTGCGGCATCATAGTAGTATCCTCGGAGATGCCCGAGCTGATTGGAATAACTCACAGGATTCTTGTTATGTCGGCAGGCAGGGTGGCAGGAGAGCTTCCTACCGCAGAGGCAACACAGGAAAAAATAATGACTCTCTCAACGAAATATTTATAATTGAAAGGCAGAATATATGGGTGACAACGTTAGCGTCAACGACGGAATTTTTAAGAAAATACTACACCCCCTGAAAAAGAGATTTGACGACTTTCGACAGCTTGAGCCACGCGATAAGCTAAAGAGGATCAGCGCGCTGATACTCGACAATGCCATGCTCATAATAATAGTTACCGCTATTATAGTTATAGCAATTCTGCGTCCGAGATTCCTGTCCGTTGCCTCTGTTATCAACATTATTTCCCTGACCGCAGCAAGGCTACCGATAGCTCTTGGCATAGGCGGCGCCATAGTGCTGACGGGTACGGATATTTCAGCGGGCAGAGCCGTCGGACTGACTGCGTGCATCTCAGCCTCACTACTGCAATCGTCGGGTTATCTTGGAAAAATGTTCCCAAATCTCTCTCCTCTGCCTCCAATCCTAGTCTTATTGATAGTTATGCTGGTGGGAGCGGTCATTGGACTTATCAACGGCTTTTTCGTCGCTAAATTCAAGCTTCACCCATTCATAGTCACCCTATCAACTCAGCTTATCCTATTCGGAGCGGTGCTTCTGTATCTTCAGATAGGAGATAACGGCGGACAGACTCTTTCGGGGCTTGACAGGTCATATATAGATTTCGTCACAGCTCCTCTTTTCAAGATTTCGGGAATAGCAGTACCAAGATATATTCTTTTCGCCCTGATTATCACAGCGCTGATGTGGGTGATATGGAACAAAACCGTATTTGGAAAAAATATGTTCGCCGTCGGGTCTAACGAGGCGGCGGCAACCGTATCGGGAGTTAACGTTTTTCTGACTATAATAGGAGTTTTCGTCCTCGCGGGCGCGCTCTACGGCGTGACAGGATTTATAGAGGGCGCGAGAATCGCATCCAGCGCGAGCTATACGGGACAGGGGTATGAAAGCGACGCCATAGCCGCCTGTGTTATCGGCGGAGTGTCCTTCGTCGGCGGTACGGGAAAAATCAGCGGAATTGTGATAGGCGTGCTCCTTCTGCAGATAATATTCGTCGGACTGAATTTCCTCTCGGTCGACCAGAATATGCTGTATATCATCAAGGGCTTAATTATCCTGCTCGCCTGTGCCGTAGATATGCGAAAATATCTGAAAAAGAGATAAAAATATAAAAAAACAAAGAAAAAGGACGATAACGGAAGAGGTTACCGTCCTTCTTAAGTCAACCTAAAAGCGCAATTCGCATAAAAAAGGAACGGAAAAATCCGTTCCTTTTCGTTATTTCATTGTTAAACTATTCTTCTGCGTAGAAGCCTACGTCAAGCGACGAAACGGGGATTTACACCAAAATTCCGCCGGCTCGACGAGCTAATTCTGAGGGGAAATTCACGGCTGAGTTGCGCCGGGCGTAGAAGCCTACGTCAAGCAACGAAACGGGGATTTACACCAGAATTCGCCGTCGAGGGTTTAACCACCGAGGTAGGCGCGCTTAATATCTTCATCTCCAAGCAGCTCCTGACCACTTCCTGTCTTAGTCATTCTGCCCACCTCGAGAACGTAGGCACGGGTAGCTATTGAGAGCGCCTTTTTCGCATTCTGCTCAACGAGAAGAACGGTAGTGCCCGCCTTGTTGACCTTGTCGATAATCTCAAATATAGTATTGACGTAGAGGGGAGAAAGTCCCATACTCGGCTCATCGAGAAGCAGCAGCTTCGGCGATGACATAAGTGCCCTTGACATAGCGAGCATCTGCTGCTATCCGCCCGAGAGCGTGCCTGCTATCTGATTTTTCCTCTCCTTCAGTATCGGGAAATAGGAGTACATCTGCTCGAGCCTTTCCTGGAACTCTGCCTTGCCCTTCTTGATAAAGTAGCCCATCTGCAGATTTTCTATAACCGTGAGCTCCTGAAATATTCTTCTGCCCTCGGGGACCTGAGCCATTCCCATCGAAACGAGCTTGTGCGCGGGGGTGCCGGTAATATCCTGCCCCGCGAGGCTGACAGTGCCTCCGCTCTTTCCGATAAGACCTGATATAGCGTGCATTATAGTGGTTTTTCCCGCACCGTTAGCGCCGATAAGGGCAACTATCTCCCCCTCGTCAACGGTGAAGGAAACGCCCTTAACCGCCTTGATAAGACCGTATGAAACCTCAAGATTGTTAACTTCAAGTAATGCCATAATTATCCTTTCTCAATCGCCGAGATACGCCTTAACGACGTCGGGATTGTTGAGAACCGTAGTAACGTCACCCTCGGCAAGAGTGACGCCGAAGTTAAGCACGGTCAGCCTGTCACAGATGCCCGAGACGAGCGACATATCGTGCTCGATAAGCAGTATAGTCATATCAAAGTGGTCGCGCACGAAGCGTATCATATCCATAAGCTCGGCGGTTTCCTGTGGGTTCATACCTGCGGCGGGCTCGTCAAGAAGCAGGAGCTTCGGCGAGGTTGCAAGCGCGCGGGCTATCTCCAGCCTTCTCTGCTTTCCGTAGGGAAGATTGTAGGCGAGGTGGTTTCTCTCGTCGAGAAGCCCGAAGATTTCGAGCAGCTCCTTCGCCCTCTCCCTCATCTCGCGCTCCACCCTGAAATGCCTTGGCAGGCGCAGAAGGCTCTCGAGGAGCGTGCACTTGAACTCAGGCGCGCTGTGCAGTCCGACCATAACGTTTCTGACCACCGTCATATTGTTGAAAAGACGGATATTCTGGAAGGTTCTGGCGATGCCCTTGTGATTGATTTTCTCCTGTGTGTTTCCCTTCAGCTCCTCGCCGTTCAGGAAAAATGTGCCCGTGGTGGGCTGATATACGCCCGTGAGCATATTGAAAACCGTGGTTTTTCCCGCGCCGTTGGGTCCTATAAGTCCGTATATCTCGTTCTTCTTGATTTTCAGGTTGACGTCCTGCACCGCCTTAAGACCGCCGAAGGAGATGCCGAGATTTTTTGTTTCCAGAACGAAATCACTCATCAGACTTATCCTCCTTATCGGGACGCATAGTGCTCTCAACCACCTTCAGGTCAACCGAAAGCACCTCATCCATATCAATCTTGGTGGGAACGACGTCCCAGCGCGCGTCATCGTCGGCGTTATAGGCGTTGCCCTTTCTTTTCGCGAGCAGTCTGCGAACGAACGCCCTAGGTGTGAATCGCTCTCTGAAGGAGCGAAGGGCGGGCGCGTTGTTATAGATAACTATGGCTATGAGAATGAGCGCATAGATAACGTCCTTGAGCACCGCGCGGTCACCCGTGAGAATGGTCTGAAGCTCGGTGTTGAGCACGGTGATAAGCGTCGCGGAAATAATAGCTCCGCTGATATTTCCCATACCGCCGAGAACGACCATAATAAGAATCTCAATAGAGTAGTTGTAGTCAAAGACCTCTGCCTTGACGTAGTTGTGCGAGAAGCTGTAGAATACTCCCGCGATTCCTGCGAATGCCGCGGATATGATAAATCCGAGCAGCTTGTACTTGGTGACGTTGATACCCGTTGCCTTGGCGGCGATTTCGTTGTCGCGGATTGCCGTGATAGCCCTTCCGTGCTTGGAACGAATAAGATTCTGGATAACGAACAGGGCAAGAAGCACAAGCGCGAAGCCTATGATAAACAGATACTGCTTGTCAAATCTGGGCGTACGGAGTCCGACAGGACCGCCGAAGCTCTCGGAGCTCGAATTCTGGAACAGAGTCTTGACAATCTCGCCAAAGGCAAGCGTGACGATAGCGAGATAGTCGCCCTTCAAGCGAAGCGCGGGCAGACCGATAAGAAATCCCGCAGCGCCCGCAACGACAGCACCGAGCAGCATACAGAAAACAAAGCTGAGAACACCGTTGCCAAGAGCCGTCTTGGATAAAATTACCGCGAGCTTGCCGCCCATATAAGCTCCAACGCACATAAAGCCCGCGTGACCGAGCGAAAGCTCGCCAAGGAAGCCGACCACAAGGCAGAGCGACACCGAGAGGAGAATATTCATAGTAATCTCCTCGAGCATATAGAGCGTGGACTGCGGCAGAGAGCCGCCAAAGGTCATAAGGGTGAAAAGAATGGCAAATATACCGACCGCTATATAGTTGATATAATGCTTCCACTTGATATTTTTAAGTCCTTGAAGAAGCGAGGTCATACCTTTTCCCTCCTCTTCTTACCGAGAATGCCCGTGGGCTTAACCAAAAGTATAACTATAAGAATAGCGAACTCGATAGCTATGGTATAGGGAGCTAGAGGCGTGGAGTTGCAGATGCACTCGACAACTCCGAGAAGTATGCCTCCGAGCATAGCGCCCGGGATAGAGCCGATACCGCCAATAACCGCCGCAACGAATGCCTTGATACCCGGCATCGCGCCGTAGGTGGGCATTATCGTGGGCACGCGGAACAGGCTGAAAAGTCCTGCCAGAGCGGCAAGAGCCGAGCCGATAGCGAAGGTTATAGTGATAATGCGGTTGATATTGATACCCATAAGCCGCGCCGCATCTCTGTCCTCCGAAACGGCGACCATAGCTCTGCCCGTCCGTGTGAACTTAACGAACAGAGAAAGCGCCATCATAATAACGAGTGATGCCCCAAGGGTGATAATGGTGCCAACGTCAATCTTGACCTCGCCAAGAGTAATGCTACCGAGGTCAGCAACTATAACGTATCTGTCCGCCGCGCCGAAGATAATCTGCGCCAAGCTCTGCAACAGATAGCTGACGCCGATAGCGGTGATAAGCACGGCAAGCGGCGACGCTCCGCGCAGAGGACGGTAGGCGACGCGCTCCATAGCAATGCCGAGCAGCATACAGAAAAGCGTCGCGCATATTATAGCCAATATCGGATCGAACGACAGAAACACGAGTATCGCGTATCCGCTGACCATAATGACGTCACCGTGTGCAAAGTTAAGCAGCTTCGCAATTCCGTAGACCATAGTATAACCCAAGGCAATCATCGCATAAACTCCGCCGAGGCTGAGTCCGTTGACCAAAGTTATAATAAAATCCATAAGTCTTCCTTTTTCCTATTATACGACAATTTGCCGACACGCCAAAAACGTGTCAGCAAACCGTGTTTTTTCAAAATTATTCAGCAGTACATTCCTTGACGACGTACTTGACCGCTTCCTTATTGACAAAGCCCTGCGCGGTCCAGCTGATGCGGGAATAGCCGTCAGACTCGGGAGCGCCTGTAACGCCCTTGAAGACGAAGTCGCCCGCGAACACCTCGGTGAGAATGTCACAGAAGTCGGATGCGGATGTGGTGACGGAAAACTCCTTTCCCGCCGCCTTAGCGACCTTGAGTGCCTCGTAGATAGCGTATACACAGTCGTATGCAGCCGCGCCGAACTGGTTGAGAGGCTCTGCCGCCTCGTCGTAAGCGGCGTTGTACTTATCTATAAATTCAGCCGCAGCGCCCGTGGTAGCGCCCGAATTGAAGTGCGACAGGTAGGAAACCTCCTGGGTGATAGAGTTGATATCAAAGCCGTCAATGGCGTCGATACCGTCAAGTCCGTCACAGCCGTAGTAAATGGCGGTAGACTTAACCGTGTTCTTACCCTGGAACATAAACTGAGATGCGGGAGTATAGTAGATGGGCATAAAGATGACGTCACAGTCCTTGAGGGTCTGAATCTGAGTTCTGAAATCCGACTCCTGCTCCTTGAAGGACGCCTCTTCAACTGTGAACGAGGAGGACAGCTCCTGAAGGAACTTATCCTTGATGCCCGTGGAATACTCGTCGTCGGACTTGAAGAAGATGCCTACCTTCTTTCCCTGATAGTTTTCGTTGAAGAACTTAGCGGACGCAGTACCCTGGTTGGAGTCCGCGAAGCACATCTGAAAGGCGTTGTCATACTCGGGAATATTGTCGCCCGATGCAGAGGGAGTCAGAACGAAAACGTTATCGTCGTGCGAGAACTCCTTGAACTCAAGACCGGGAGCGGTTGTAACCGTACCGAGAGAAATCTGCATACCGCCCTCAAGCATATTAGCGTAGTTAGCCGCGACGAGATTGGGGTCATGCTCATCGTCTGTCATAACGAATTCGAACAGGATACCGTCAAGACCGCCCTTTTCGTTAATCTCGTTGATAGCGAGCTGAGCGGAGTTTTTGACCGCAACGCCGTATACAGCTGCGCCACCCGTCAGCGGACCCGAAACACCTATCTTGATGGTGGTGTTATTCTCCGCGTAATTAACGTTTTTCTTGCCGCCGCAGGAAGCAAGACCGAACACACAGCCCACCGTAACCGCAACCGTGAGGGTCAGCGCGGCGAGCTTGCCAAAAAATCTTTTTGCCTTCATAATATATACCTCATTTTTTTATTTTTCAAAAAGATGTTCCCATTATACTACCTTAATACCCTTTTGTCAACAGTTTTATATATGAGAGTTTTTCATATCCACTTGGGCGTTATAAATAAGCATTTTCCCCTCTATGCAAATGTGATATTCTCCCAACTTTTCCTTGAGTAAAAATTATCTATTTTAACCATTTTCTCGATGAATCCCCCAAAGATAGCAAAACAAAATATTTTTAAAGGTTTAATAAAATCTTTGAAGGAGTTAACAAAAAAACGCCGCCCGAGCCGGAGCTTTCCCAAAAAAGGTGGCAGGCCGCACGGCGACCTGCCACTGAATATGTGTGTTCTTTTCGGTATTAACCGACAAGACCCGAGCGCTCTATACCCTGAACGAGATATCTCTGACAGAACAGGTACAGGATAATGAGCGGAGCGATTATCATAAGACCGCCCGTATGGTTAATGACGTTCTCGTATAGCGCGGTACCCGCGTAGTCAAAGCGCAGGGACTGTGGAACGAGATAAACGTCGGGCATAAGATAAACCTTGTCAATGTTGGTATCGAAAATAAGACCGGTATAGAATTCATCCGTCCACTGCCAGGAGAACGAGAACAGGAATACTGTAATCATCATCGGAACGGCAAGAGGAAGAATAATCTGGAAGAAGGTGCGGAAGAAGCCCGAGCCGTCAACGTAAGCCGACTCCTCCAGCTCATCGGGCACGCCCTTGAAGAACTGACGCATAAGGTAGATATAAAGACCGTTCTTGAACGCCAGACCTCCGAGCGAGAGAATGAACAGGGGTGTGAAGGTGTTTTTCAGCTGCAGGGGCGCTCCCTTGATAAGCTCTATAAGTCCGGGATAATTCCAGGACAGAACCGTACCCAAATCAAAGTATATGAAGTGACGGTCCATAGACATTTCAAGAGCACCGTGGGGAATGACCATCGTGAGAACGACGAGCGCCATAAGCAGCTTGTTGCCCTTGAACTTGAATTTAGCAAGTCCGTATCCGACAAGACAGGCGACTATCATCTGAATAAGAGCGCAGGTGAAAGCAAGTATAAAGGTATTCGCCAGCGCCTCAAAGTAGTGGTTTTCCACTATGATAGCCTTATATATCTCGAGGGTCGGATGCTTGGGAATAAGCGAAATGGTAGAGTCGATAACGTCCTCCTTAGTCATAAAGGAGCCCGCGATTTTAGCAATGAAGGGGAAGATGATAACGAAGGAAACACCCAGCATCAGAACGAATCTGAATATCGCTACGATAATCTTAATCCAGGTGTTCGACGCCTTCAGCTTCTCCATCAATCTTTCTTTAAAGGAAAGCTTGCCCTCGTAGTCAACGCGAATTCTGTTTTTGGTTTCCTTGGTTACAACGGGTGTAGCCTGATTTTTCATCGAATCCATAAAGCCCTCCTTTAATCCTTTCTCTGATAGAAGATAAACGAGGAGATAACGCCGGCAATCAGGGCGATAATGCCTATAACTATGATGAAGTAAATCCAGTACATAGCGGTTGCCTGCGACTCGTTAGCTATCTTGTCAGAGATATAAGACATCGTAACGTTCGTGCTTCTGGTGAAGGAGTCGATGATGGTGTAGACAGCGTTGACGAGAATCATAGGAGATATCATCGGGAAGGTAACCTTCCAGAAGGTTTCCCAAGCGGTAGCGCCGTCGATACGGCACGCCTCGTAGATAGACTCGGAGATAGACTGAAGTCCCGCGAGGAATATCAGCATTTGAACGCCCGAGTAGTTGATAATCTGATATATATCGTTAACCAGATTAACGACCACCTGGACAAGCTCGCCGCCGATCGCCATTTTCCTGAAGAGCGCCTCGACCTCAAGCGCGTTGATAATTCCGCCGCCCGAGCCGTCGTTGATGCCGCCCGCCATTTCGCCCGAAACCATATCGTTGGCATTCAGCGAGGTCATAATACCCGTGGAAATAATAACGGGAACGAAGAATATCGCTCTGAAAGCCGCGCGTCCGAGCATCTTTCCGTTAAGAACGACCGCGATGAACAGCGAGAATATGATAACCGCGGGAACCTCGAAAACAAGCTGCTGCAGACCTGCGAGCAGATTGGAGATAAAGCCGCCCTCTGCCATATCGCTGAACGCGAACACGTAGTACTTGAGGCCCTGGGGCACAAGAGCTATGTAGGCAACGCCATTCTCATCGTAAGCCGGCTTTATATCGTTAAAGCTGAACCAGATGCTGTCAAGAAGTATCGGAAGGTATACGAGCAGAATTCCGAGGATGAAGGGGGCTACGAAGACGTAGCCTGCCCTTGCCTTTCTTGAGTCAAGAGAGACCTTACGGCGCCTTTTGATTGTAAGTTGCTTTTCCATAATATCCCTCCTTAGTCAAGTCTTTCGTATCCGTGCGGCTCAAGCACGATAGTAGTATCAGCGTCAAGAACTACCTCGACCGCATAGATGTTGTAGTTGAGCACGAAGCTGACCTCACGTCCTGTCGCGGCATCTCTGTAGGTAACCATCGTCACAAGGTGGTTATCCACCGTGTAGTCGGTCTTGTCGTAGTCCGCATCCGTAGCGAAGGAATCGGTGACAAAGTCGTGAGCCGAAGCGTAGTCAAGCAGTCCAACCGATGCGACAGCGGACTCTGCGGTGCCCTTATACCTTTCGGTATATTCCTTGGCAAGCGCCTCGAGCCTGTCGTCAAAGTCAGACTCGCGAAGCTCCGCGATATCAATGTTGAACAGCTCCGACGCCTGAGCGAGCAGCGAGGCGGTATCAACCGTCAGTCTGACGCCCTTACCGAAGTTGTCGGGATTTCCTGCCATAGAGCCAAACGCATCGCTGACAGCCTTGATAATCTGTCCCTCGACGAGCGCGAGGAACTCATCCTTAAGAAGCTTTTCGTTAGCAAATCTTTCCTTATCGTCGAGAACTCGCTCTGCAAGAAGCGTTCTGTGCGCGTATATCTCATAGCTCTGAAGGTCGCCGATAGCCGCGTTGAGCTCCGAGTACTGCTCGACGAGCGAGAAGTACCAGTTGTCGAAGCTGACGCCGAAATACTTGTTAAGTATCTCATCATCCTTCATAAGCTCGGTGTTGCTGTACGCGAGGGTGTAGTAGAGCGCCGCGCCGTTTTCAATAGCGTGAAGCATCTCGTAGGCGGGTGTGCCCGAGTAGTTCATCTCAGAGCCCGCGTAGTTGACGTAGCTGTGAAGCACAAGTCCGACGAAGGGCACGTTGTAGGAGGAGTAGGTGAATCGGCTCGAATCGATACACATACCGACGATGTGGTCTGCGTACTTGACCGAGTAGATATTTCCTCTGTCAAGCATAACGCTGTACTTCGATGCCATTCTGTCAAGCAGAGCCTCAACGTACGCCTGCGACTGGTCGCGGTTGACGGGATTATCCTCGTCAAAGTTAGAGTTGAGGTCAGAGCCAAGTGTGGAAACCGAAATACCCTCAAAGTCGTACTTGGAGTATTTCTTTTCAAACTTGGAGTAGAGTCTGTCGAGCGCGTCAGCCGAGATAATCAGCGCGAAAAGGCTCTCAAACTCTCCGGAAACCGAGTTATAAACCTGCTTTGAGGCGTATCTGTTATCAACCATTCTCGAGACGTTGTTTCTCTTTCCTATGCCGTCAAACAGAGTCGTGTGATTGATATACTGGAAGTCAAACTCAGGATAGATACCGAGGCTGTTGCCCTCGGTGGCGTTAATATCTGCAACCGTCGAGAGAAGCTCTCTCACGCCCTTCTTACCGCCAAGGCATCTCTCCCATCTGACACGGACGGGATAGGTGCTGTACAGACCGTCGTTGGCGAAGCCCGTGAGCTTGAAGTTGACGTTGGTTATGTTGATAACCTCCTCGGCAAGCTCCTCGTACCTCTTGGCGCGAGCCTCGTATTCCGCCTTTCTGGTGACGTCCTCCACCTCAGCCTCAGCAAGAGCCGCATAGCGCTCTGCCTCCGCGATAAAGGCGGTCTTGGCGTCTGACAGACGCTTATACATCTCGACCAGGTCATCAAATGTGGTGAGCGCGACGTCAACCTTCACAGGGAAGGTCAAGAAGCTGTCCATAGCCTCCATAGAGCCGAGCGCCTCAATATACAGAGGAAGAGTTTCCTCTACCTCCTCAAGCGACGAGAGAACTCCCGTATCCTTGAGATAATTTCTGTAATAAGCCGCCATTCCGTTATAATCGGGCTTGCAGGCGGTTTCGTCAAGCTCGGAGAGCATAACGTATCTGGTAACGTACGAGCCTGTGTACTTCGACTCGGATACCATAGTGTAGGAGCCCTTGACACCGACGGAGATGGTATTCGTAAGGTCGTACTCGTCGGAGGGATAAGGGGTATACTGCGCGTAGGTGGAGCTGAAGGAGTGGTCACTTCCCTTGAAGGAAACTATAATGTTACCGAGCGATGCGCCCTCCTCCATTATAGCAAAGTAGCCTGAGGTTATCTTGTCGCCACAGCCCGTGAGCGCCTTGGTCTCAGAGGAAGCGTTGAAGGTAGAAACCATACCGTAGACCGGCATAGAAACCTGCTCTCTGTGCTTTCCGCTGATTTTGGAGTAGCAATAATCGTGACCGTAGACCGACAGATTGAGCGTCAGGCTCTTGAAGTCCTCGTACTCGATAACCGAGCCCGATCCGTCGGGAACGAAAACGTATCCGTACTCGTTGATGTCGCCCGCGCCGAAGTAAGGCAGAGCAACGATATTCTTGAAGGTATACACGCTCTCGTCAAAGCTGATGGAGTTAGCGGGAAGCCTGACCGAAAGAGAGCCGTCGTCGTTGAAGGTATACTCAAGAGAGCATCTGAACACCGGCTTTTCCTTCGAGTCGGGGGTATACATACACTCAGCCTCGTCCGCGTACATATCCTTGAAGGTATAATCGGGAGCATAAAGTCGAAGAATATTCGATCTCTTTCTCTGCTGAGTAACGTTTTCTATCTGGCAGGCATAAACCGCGATGCCCTCCTTGGTGAGCTCACAAATCTTGTAGAAGCCCTCGAGCTGCTGCTCGGACGCGCCCACCGGATTGCAAAGACGGTAGGTGGTGTAGAACTCCATTATATTGTTGTGAATCGTGTTGAGGGACTGATAACCGACACTGCCCTTTTTCAGCTTGTCATAGACCTTCTTGGTCTCGCTGAGGTAGAGATTGATAACGGTCTTGGAGAGGCAACCGTTAACGTAGACCTCTTTTCCCTTGTACTCAGCCTGGGCGAACAGGTCAAAGCTGACGTCTGTATCAACCTCGGAGCAGTACTTTTCAAGCTGCTCCTTATAATAGTTGAGCATCGGAATGAAAATATTATTTTCAAACTTCTCTGCCGTGATCTGTCCGGGAAGCAGGAAGCGCATTGAGGTATCGCCGAGCGTATAGTCAACGCGCATACCGCCGGAAATGTTGGAAACGCTTATCTGACCGTGCTGAGCGGACCACTCCGCGCTGTGATAGGTGGGGCTCGCCGAAGCGTTGGCAAGGTCTATGAAGGACAGGACAACCTGGCTCATAAGCTCGCTTGCAACCTTCTCGGAGCTCGACTTGATTGTACCCGCGTTGTAGGGGTTGCTCGTCAGTATCTCGCCCGTGGCGTTATTGACGTAGTACAGCGTTCCTATATACTTATTAACGTAGAGGCTGAACCTTCCTCCGTCCGAGGTAACCGAGCTGAGATAGCCCTTTTCGAGCTCGTATTTCAGCATCTCGGAGGCGTCGTTGAAGGTGTAGCCGTAGCTTGCCTTGACTATATCCTTGATTTCGTCCTTGGAATACTCGACGCCCGAGTTATAGGACTCGGAGTATGCCGCCTCTGCCCTGACGGGAATGAGCACCGACACCGCGCCGAAAAGCAGAACGAGCATAAGGGCGGCTGATATTAATTTTTTCATATTCATATTATAATCCTCCCGCCCATTAAACTCTGTTCGTTATTTCCTTGATAAGCGATATAACGAAGCTAACCATCTTCATCATCAAGCTTCCGAAGAGGATAACCACGAACATAATTACCGCCATAGCAAGTATAGTTCCCAAAATCGTGATAAAGTTCTTTCCGAGCGAGTAATCGTGGGTTACCAGCATACCGAAGAACAAAAGCATAATAGTCCAGATAAATCCGAAGGTAATAAGAAGATTGACTATCTGTCCCTCGGTGACTACCAGAACGTTGGTAAGAACGGTGGAAACCGCGATAAAGAGAGGAAGCGGAGCCAAGGAATAGCAGGTAGCTATATAAATATCCTTGAAGCTGCCCTCGCCCTCAAAAAGCGTAGTCAGACACCAGTTCGCCAACGCCCACAGAAGCACAGGCAGAACAACCGAGAGAATGGCTACGAATATCGTGGATTGCTCGTTCTTGGGGTCAAAGAGATAACCCTTACTGTTGGAATTGTAGAAAAGCGCGACTACCGTAAGTCCGAGTATCGTCGTAGCGGCTCTGACAGATCCGCGCTTCTCGTGCTTCAGATCCCAGAAGCCGTCGAAGGGATGGAAGCACAGGTGGAATGAGAACAGCAGCTCCTCCCAATAGGTCTTTCTGCCAACCTTGAGGGTGGTCGCCTTGTTCTTCTTTTTGGCATAGCCAAGGAATTTGACAACGCCGACGATAAGCGCGATAGCCACTATGAGAATGAGTATTATCCACTTATTGATAACGTCCTTTCTCATCTCGGCGTAAGCCTTGGACGCGTAGGTTGTTTCGTAGGCGTTCTTTAGTACCTCGTAAGCCTCGGTATACTTGCCCTGGCTGAACAGAGCCTTTCCGATACCGATATAGGCAAGGTCGAAGTTGGAGTTGTGCTTGAGCACCTCCTTCCAATAATCGATCGAAACGGTGTACTTATTGTTGTTCTGGCTCGCAAGAGCGTTCATAATGATATCGCAGTAGGGAGTGGGGGTATATACGACTACGCGGTAGCCCGTGTAGCTGTTATCAAGGGCGAGTATTCTCGACTCGAATTTTCCCTTTTCCTCATTCCATACGCGCTGATAGGTAATTGCCTTGAAATCGTTGCCGCTTCCGATCTGGTCGCCCTGGTCGCCAAATGCAAACAGTAGGTTACCGTCCTGATCGTAGGTGAAAAGCCTTATTCTTCTCTTATCACCGAGGGGCGTGTTATCGAGAATCGTCCAGGAGCCCTCCTCGCCGAGAGCAACGTCGATAATCTTCGACACCTCGCTCTGATTGAATATATCAACCTCTCCGCCTGGATCAAAGAAGCCGTTACGGTTCATAATCTGCGCTCCGGTGGAGTTGAGCTTTTTAACGGGGGAGTAGTCGGGAGACTTGCTCGTCAGAGCCTCAAACTGCTTCGACGCGCTGACCTTATCCGTCGTAACGTAGATAAATCCCTCGTCGTCAACGGTAATGTTGTTATAAGCGCCGGCAATCTTCTGTACCTGGCTCGCCTTCTGCTCGTCGGACTGGAATCTGCGCCAGATTACCTGGAAAAGCGAGTAGGTAACCTTCTGCGCGCCGATATAGCCTGTAAACTCACCGCGGCTCGAGAGGACTATAATACCCTCGGTCGAGGTGGAGGATACGACGAAGATTCTGCCGTAGATATCAACCGCGATAGCAACGGGAGTGAACAGCTCCTTCTTGAGAAGCGAGTGCTCGTCGTCGGGACAGTCGATGGTGCGGACGTGATTGTACTCGCGGTCAAACACCACTATTCTCTTGTTACCCGTGTCGCAGACGTAGATGTAGCTTTCGCCGTTGGAGGTCTTGTCGGGGTCGGTTATAAAGAGTCCCTGCGGCTCCTTCAGGCTCTCGACGAGTCCCGAATCCTTATCGGTGAAGGAGTCAATTATCTTCGCAACCTCGTAGTTCTGGTTGAGAACCACTATTCTGTTGTTTCCTCTGTCGGCGATATACACGTTACCCGCATCGTCTGTGATAAGGTCGGTGGACTCGCCAAGGTCAAGGGCTCCGTACTTCTCGTCGAGAAGTCCCATCTCCGAGGTAGTAACCGTACGGTGAACGTCGTAGGCATCGGGAGATTTCAGGGTGGTTCCGTCGATAGAGTAGGTGTAGGTTTCGTAGGGGTTGGATGCGAAGGCGCTGACCGTGCCGAACAGAAGCACGAAGGCAAGGGTCAAAACTAAAGCCTTGAAAATCTTGTTTCTCATCTTACCTCCTTAATCCTTCATACCCGAGGAGCCCATCGTTTCGATAATCTGGCTCTGGTTGAAGACGAATACTAGAATGGGAACGAGCATCATAACAACCGTTGATGCCGCGCCCGCGCCCGAACGGGCGATACCGCCCGAAACTATCTGCTGAATAGCGTAGTTGAAGGTCTTCAGCTCCTCTGAATGAATGTATATGGAGGAGCCCGTGTTCCACAGGTTCTTGAAGCACTCTATCATAAGCGTCAGCCAAGCGGGCTTAACCATCGGCATCGCTATAACCAGGTAGGTTCTGAACTCGCTCGCTCCATCAAGACGCGCGGACTCGAGCACCGTGTCGGGAACCGAGGTTTCCATAAACTGCTTCATAAGGTAAAGACCCATCGTGGTCGCCATAGAGGGTACTATGATAGAGAGGTAGGTATCAATCCATCCAAAGGAGGAAAGAATGATGAAGTGAGTTACCTGGTTAACGGTTGAATGGAACATAAGTGACATTACTATCATCTGGAATATAGCGTTTCTGCCGGGGAAACGAAGCTTAGCAAGCGAGTATGCCGCCATAGAAGCAAGCACGAGGTTTCCGCAC
>JAFTST010000040.1 GCA_017467165.1 Clostridia bacterium
ACTGGTTAAGCCCGAATCCTTCGAGATTATCAGCGGTATTCTTCCCGCAGAGGATTTTTCTCTCGACCACCATAAGCCCATATATTCAACGCTTATGCGTATGTACGTCGAGAGCAAGGTTATCGATACCGTCACTCTGATTAACGCATACTCAGAGTATAGCGGCAAGGATACCGAAAACAGCACGGAATATATTATTCACCTGGCGTCGAGCGTGCCCGCTGTGGCTAACGTGCGCGATTATGCCAGAATCGTCAAGGATAAATCAATATTGCGCAGGCTTATCGGCGCTTGTGACGAGATTAACCGCGACGCGTACGAGGAAGTAGCTCCCGTCAGAACTATTCTTGACGGCGCCCAGCAGAAGATATTTGATATATCCAACGGAAACGATACGAAGGAATTCCGTCATATAAGAGATATACTTCACAACGTATATCACGACCTCGAGGTGCTATCTGAGAATAAGGGAGCGCCCATGGGCACGCAGACGGGATTTTCCGCTCTGGATAAGATGCTCGTTCAGATGGGAAAGGGAGATCTTGTTATTGTCGGAGCGCGTCCCGGTATGGGTAAGACCTCGTTTGCTATGAATATAGCGACTAACGTAGCTAAGAAATCGGGCAAGGCTGTGTGTATATTCTCGCTCGAGATGTCGGGAGAGCAGCTTGTTACGAGAATACTTTCATCCGAGGCTCTGGTGGATTCCTACAGCCTTCGTACAGGTCAGCTCAAGGGTGATGATTGGAAGAATATCGCCTCCGTCATTCAGACCCTCTCTGGCTGTGATATTTATATCGACGATACCTCGGCTATAAATACCACGGAAATGAAGTCAAAGCTACGCAGAATCAATAATCTCGGGCTTGTCGTCATAGACTATATCGGTCTTATGCAGTCGACCTCCAACTCGGATAACAGAGCGCAGCAGGTCGGCGAAATATCGAGAAACCTCAAGATTATGGCGAAGGATTTCGGCGTTCCTATCATCTGCTGCGCGCAGCTTAACAGAGGCACGGAATCTCGCCCCGGCGTTGGAAAGAAGCCGACACTTGCCGACCTTCGTGACTCGGGTAGCATCGAGCAGGATGCGGATATAGTTCTGTTCCTGTACCGCGACGAGTATTATAAGAACATCAGCGGCGCGAGCGGTAACGAGGGACAGGCAGATGGGCAGTCGCCAGTATCTCCCGTTGATGACAGCGCGAATACCGCAGAGGTTATCGTTGCCAAGAACAGACACGGCTCTACCGGCAATATCAAGATGGGTTGGGTAGGTCAGTTTACAAAATTCAGGACGCTTGATACAGATGTTCAGTCAAATTAAAAATAATATAGAGAGAATGTTTTCGAGCCCAGAGGGACAAAATTTATATAAAAGAATCCTCTCTACCGCAGAAAAGCATAATATGTCAGCCCGACTTTCCGAGGGGCTTTTGGTCGGCTTCTCGGGTGGCGCTGACTCGGTAATACTTTTGTCATTTCTCTGTTATTATAGAAGTCAGGAAGACCTGCCGTCCCCCTGTGCCGTACACGTCAATCACGGTATCAGAGGTGTGGAGGCAGACTCTGACGCCGCTTTTTCTCAAGGCTTCTGTCGGGCAATCGGCGTATTATGCGAGCTTGTCGAGCTTGACGTGCCCGCGATTGCTTCTAAAATGAGCATTGGTATCGAGGAGGCGGCTCGCGAGGCGAGATATTCTGTTTTTGATGAGATAATCAAGGGCAGAAATGATATTAATTCTATTGCTCTCGCTCACAATGCCACGGATAACGTCGAAACCGTTATACTGAATATGCTCCGCGGAAGCGGTGTCAAGGGTATGTGCGGTATTCCTCCTGTGCGGGATAATATCATCCGACCGCTTATTGAGATATCAAAGGGAGAGATTGAAGAACTTCTTGGTAGATTTGATATTCCGTTCGTCGTTGATAAAACCAATTTTGATACAACCCTAAGCCGCAATTTCGTCCGTCACAACATTCTGCCTCTTCTGCGCGAAAGATGTACCTCGCCGGAGCAAATGGTTGGCAGGATGACCGACAATCTTCGTCAGGCGGCGTCATTTATAGGTCTTCACGCGGACGCGGTGCTTGATACTATTGATAATACCTCGATATTCAGCGCGGTTAAGCTTCGCGGGCTTCATCCTGCGGTATTTGGCGAGGTGTTTTCAAGGCTCGTTCGCCATAGTACGGGGATTACGCCTGCTGAAAAGCATATTAACGCGGCGTACAGTATGATAGATAACGACGATTTTTCGCTTTCGGTTGGCTCGGGATTTGACTTTGTCTCTAGGAGAGGAGTCTGCACCTTTCTTGATAATAACAGGTCGCTTTCCGATATCAGGGTAGACTTGCTTCCCGGAAAAAACGTCATTGGCGGGACAAATCTTACCGTTTTTATTGATAACGGCTCGAAATGTGAAAAAACTTATTCAAATATTTACAAAAAGGTAATATTCAAGACCTTTTCGCGTGATATAATTGATAACGGTCTGTACCTGAGATTTCGAAAGGACGGCGACTGTTATAAATACGGCGGTATCACTCATAAGCTGAAAAAGGTTTTCAACGATAGGGAAATTCCGTCATTTATAAGAGGTCGGATTCCGATTATCTGTGATAATCTCGGTATTTTATGGGTTCCCGGGCTCAGCGCTCGTGACGGCGCAGGGAAGCCAGAGGACGATGCTGTCACAATTTCCGTATGCTTCGCAGAGGACGGTGAATATACCTGCTATGACGCATCTCTATTCACCGATAAAATATAGTTAAGAAAGGCTTGGCAATACTCTATGAAGGTTAACTTCAAGAATATACTCCTGCTTATAGTCGTAATTGCATTTATGATTGTCGCGGTTACGCTCTTTGGCAATTACAGCAAGAAGCAGGATAAACTGAAACTTAGTGAAATCGAGGCTTTGCTCGAGCAGGACCTTGTATATTCATTCGTCATTGACGAGGATTATAAGATTAAAGGCGAGGCTCTGCAGGTTGTAGGCACGGATGAGTCGGGTAACCCCGTTTTCAAGACGGATAAGGATGGAAACTACGAGACTCGCGCCTTCGAATATCAGTTCGCTATAATGGACAATATCAATTACTGCATTGAGCTTGCTCGTGAAAACAGATTAAACGGTAATCTTAAGGGCGGTTATAACGTAGAGCATCCTACTGCAACCCCCTGGTACGTTGCTTACTTACCGCATATCATTATCATTATCGTTCTCGTTGTAGTCTGGATATTCGTTCTTCGCTCCTCAAATGCCGCAGGCGGCGGAGCGGGCGGAAAGATGTCCAACTTTGCTAAATCCAAGGCGAAGGTCATAGTTGACGATAAAAACGCAGTTAAATTCGCGGACGTTGCGGGCGCTGACGAGGAAAAGGCGGAGCTTGAGGAGGTTGTTGAATTCCTCAAGGACCCCTCCAAATTCATTAAGCTCGGCGCGAGAATTCCAAGAGGTGTCCTCCTTGTAGGCCCTCCCGGCACGGGTAAAACCCTTCTTGCCAAGGCTGTTGCAGGCGAAGCGGGCGTTCCTTTCTTCTCTATATCGGGCTCTGACTTCGTCGAGATGTACGTCGGTGTCGGCGCCTCGAGAGTAAGAGATTTGTTTGATAACGCCAGAAAGGCAAATTCGAGTATAATTTTCATCGACGAGATTGACGCTGTCGGTCGACACAGAGGCGCAGGTCTAGGCGGTGGACACGACGAGCGTGAGCAGACGCTCAACCAGCTGCTTGTTGAGATGGACGGATTTGGCACCAACTCGGGAGTTATCGTTATGGCGGCGACAAACCGTCCCGATATACTTGACCCTGCGCTTCTTCGTCCAGGACGCTTTGACAGGCGCGTGACGGTCAATTATCCTGACGTCAAGGGCAGAGAGGCTATACTGCGGGTTCACTGCAGAAATAAGCCGCTTGAGGATAACGTTGACCTCAAGAAAATAGCGCAGATCACTATTGGATTTACAGGCGCCGAGCTCGCCAACCTTATGAATGAGTCGGCTCTCAGGGCTGCCAAGAAGAACAAGGCGCTTATCGGTATGGACGACATAGATGAATCCTTTATGAAGCTTCTGCTCGGACCTCAGAAGAGGTCGCACGCGAGGTCTGAAAAGGATAACAGGCTCGTCGCATATCACGAGGCGGGTCACGCCGTTGCGTCCTTCTACTGTGAGCACACCGATCCCGTTAAGCATATCACGATTATTCCCGCCGGCGATGCGGGCGGCGTTACAATCACCCGTCCCACAGAGGATCACTTCGGCTACTCCAAAAATCAGATGCTCGATATTATCGTCAGAGCTCTTGGCGGCAGAGTTGCCGAGCAGATAATCTTTGAGGATATTACCACGGGCGCGTCCTCCGATATTCAGCACGCGACGGGCATTGCAAGAAATATGGTAACGAGATACGGTATGAGCGATAAGCTCGGTACGGTGCTCTACGGCTCGGATCATTCCTCTGACGAGGTATTCTTGGGCAGAGATTTCTCCGCAGGACAGAATTACTCCGAGAAGACCTCCTCGGCTATTGATGACGAAATCAGAGCGATTATTTCCTCCTGCTACGACAGATGCACGAATATACTTACCGAGCATATTGACAAGCTACACTTCGTTGCGGGCTTCCTTCTCAAGAACGAATCTATGGATGAGGATCAGTTCAGGGCTTGTATGGAGGCTGAAAATCCCACTATGGAGGAGATTGAGGAAATCGCTAACGAGCGTCAGAGAGTGAGCGATGAGGAAAACAGAACAGCCCACGAGAACAATGCAAGACTCGAGGAGCTTCAGCGTGAGCGCGAGAGGCTTTCAAGAGAGGCTCTGCAGGCGAATCTCGACGAGGGCACGTTCCCTGACGGAAGCGACCTTGTGAAATCGTCCGGCGAAATGGGCACATCCTTTGAGCCAACCGATAACTCCGAGCCTCGTGAAAGCACCACAGAGGATACAACCGATTCCTCCGATGACGTTTTCACCGACGGTGAGGACGACAATAACAATACTTAAAAAAGCGGCTTCGGCCGCTTTTTTCTTTCATTAATAATAAAGAGGTGTTAAGTGAGGCGATACCTCAACAATAAAGAGGTACAGTGTCGAGCTGTACCTCTTTCAGCATATATAATGATTTATACGGAGTGAATTCCGTTATCGGAATCTGCGTTTCCGTCGATGTTATATTTCTGTTGCTTTCTCCAGTCGAAGAACTTGATTGCAACCTGCTCGAACAGGGCGAGAGAAAGAAGGTCCTCGTCCTGCTCCTGATAGGGAGCAACTCTCTTTCTGAGAGAATCGATCTCGGGTGCGATTTTGTCAGCGGGACGGTAATCGATAATTTCCTCGTCGCCGATTATCTTCTTCTTGAAATCGGGGTCGATAGCGGCGGGACATCTTCCGTACTCACCGCGTACAAGCGCTTTGAATTCCTTAGTAACTCTCGCATATCTGCCTTCCTCAGCGAAAATAACGTTGTTAACTGCCTGAGTACCGACTATCTGAGAGGTGGGAGTAACAAGAGGGGGATAACCCGCGTCGCGACGAACGTTCGCAACCTCCTCGAGCACGTCGTTGAGCTTATCGAGCTTGCCCGCCATTTTGAGCTGAGATATGAGGTTAGAAAGCATACCGCCGGGAACCTGATAGCGAAGGGCGTTAACGTCAACCTTAAGCACCTTGGGGTCGATAAGACCGCTTGCAATATACTTTTCTCTTATTGTGTTAAAGTATTTAGCCACAACGTCGAGCTTGGCAAGGTCGAGGCCGGTATCGTAGGGGGTACCCTGAAGAGAAGCAACGAGCGACTCTGTGGGTGTGTGGGAGGTTCCCATCGCAAGAGGGGAAATGGCTGTGTCAACATTATCAACACCCGCCTCAATAGCCTTCAAGAGAGTCATAGAGCCGAGACCCGCTGTGTAGTGACAGTGAAGGTTAACGGGGATTTTAACGGTGTTCTTGATAGTCTTGACAAGCTGATACGCCTCATAGGGCTTGAGAAGTCCGGACATATCCTTGATACAGATAGAGTGAGCGCCCATTTCCTCGAGCTGCTTGGCGTAGGAGGCGAAGCCCTCGTTGGTGTGGAAGGGAGAGGTGGTGTAGGAGATAGCCGCCTGAACGTGACCGCCCTCCTTGATTGTAGCCTTGATTGCGGTTTCGAGGTTTCTCGGGTCGTTGAGAGCATCGAAAATTCTGATAATATCAATACCGTTAGCTATGGACTTCTGAAAGAAATATTCTACTACGTCGTCAGCATAGTGGCGGTATCCGAGAATATTCTGACCTCTGAAAAGCATCTGGAGCTTGGTGTTTTTCATATGATCCTTGATCGTACGAAGACGAGCCCAAGGATCTTCCTTGAGGAAACGAAGACACGCGTCGAAGGTAGCGCCGCCCCACGCCTCTACGGAGTAGTAACCAACCTCATCCATAGCGTCGAGTATAGGGAGCATTTCCTCGGTAGTCATTCTTGTTGCCGCGAGTGACTGATGAGCGTCACGAAGCACGGTTTCTGTAATATATACCTTTGGCATTTTGTTTTCCTTTCTTTATTTTGTTAACGGAACAGACTTAAGAATACGCCTGCCGCGACTGCGGAGCCGATAACTCCCGCAACGTTGGGGCCCATAGCGTGCATAAGCAGGAAGTTCGAGGGGTCTGCCTTGCGACCCTCATCCTGCGCAACTCTTGCCGCCATAGGAACGGCGGAAACACCCGCAGAGCCGATAAGGGGATTTATCTTTCCCTTGGTAGCCCAGCACATAATCTTACCTACGATAAGACCGCCGCAGGTGGATACGATAAATGCGCACAGACCGAGAACTATTATGTATATGGTTTCAAGCTTTAAGAAGTTTTCCGCGCTCGCGGTTGCTCCGACGGAAACACCTAGACAGATTGTAACTATATTGATAAGCTCGTTCTGAGCCGTCTTGGAAAGGCGGTCGGTGACGCCCGATACGTTAAATAGGTTTCCAAGCATCAGGAATCCAACGAGGGGCGCCGCGTCGGGAACGATAAGAACAACGAGCAGAGTAACGACGATAGGGAAGATTACCTTCTCGACCTTTGATACCGGGCGAAGGTTAGTCATCTTAATCGCGCGCTCCTTCTTCGTAGTCAGAAGTCGCATAAAGGGAGGCTGAATAATCGGTATGAGCGCCATATAGGAGTATGCGGCGATAGCTATGGCTCCGAGAAGCTGGGGGGCCAGCGTCTTTGTAACGAGAATCGCCGTGGGGCCGTCTGCGCCGCCAATAATACCAATAGATGCCGCCTCAAGCGGAGTGAAGCCGAGGAAGAGCGCCGCGAAGAATGCGACGAATACTCCAATCTGAGCACCCGCTCCCATAAGAAGCGATTTAGGATTTGAGATAAGGGGAGAGAAGTCGGTCATAGCGCCAACTCCGAGGAAGATAAGCGAAGGATATATTCCAAGCTTGACGCCAAGATACAGGATATCAAGAAGACCGCCGTGATTAACGACCTCCTTAATCATATCCATCATCGGAACGTGTCCGCCCGCCTCAACCATAGCCTTGTAAAGCTCTGGGTAGGTTTCAACGTAGTAATCATCAAAGAAAAATTCAAGGTGAATCAAGTTTGCGCCGGGAAGATTTGCAAGAAGCATACCAAACGCTATTGGCAACAGGAGTAGTGGCTCAAACTTTTTGACTACCGCAAGGTAGAAGAGAACGCCGACAATCAGGTACATTACAAGATATTGCCACCAGTTTTCTTCACCAAACAGCTGCGCCACGCCCGTTGTATCAAGAAAATTCTTAATAGTTTCTAACATTTACGGGATGTCCTTTCAACGTTATATCAGTTGATGCTTGCAAGTACGTCGCCCGCATTTACAGATGCGCCCTTAGTAACGTTTATAGATGCTATAACACCGTCGCAGGGAGCGGGAATATCGTTCTCCATCTTCATAGCCTCAAGAACGCAGATAACGTCACCCTTCTTGACAGACTGGCCGTTTGTTACGTTAACCTGCAGAATTGTACCGGGCATAGGAGCTGTAACCTTATTTGCGCCGTTCGCTACGGGAGCTGCCTTGGGAGCGGCAGTCTTAGGAGCTGCTGCGGGAGCGGGTGTGGCAACAGGTGCGGGAGCGGGTGTAGCAACAGGAGCTACGGGAGCAGAAGCAACAGCGCCGCCGTCAGCCTCCTCAACAAAAACCTCGTATGTGGTACCGTTAACGGTGATATTATATTTTTTCATCTTAGTTATCCTTTCATATCAAGTTTTGAGTGGTTATTTTCTTTTGAAGCTTACAACTCTGAATTTTACACCCGTGGGTGCTTCTGCCTCAGCCGCGGCAATCGCTGCGGCGATGACTGCGACGATTTCCTCGTCTGTTGACGTATATACCGGAGCTTCTGCAACGGGAGCGGGGGTTATTTCCTTTGGTCTTTCAAGCTTTTCGCCAAGTCTTAAGTCAGCGAAGAAGAACTTGAAAAGCGAAAGCGAGAACCACAGTATAACAAGAACTGCGAAAACGGTGAGTACGCCAAGGAGGACAACCCCTCCGCCAAAGCTCAGAGCCTCGCTAACGCTGAGCTGCTCGCTAACGGAAACGTCAAGCGCCAATAAATAATTCATAACGCCCTCCTATCAAAGAGGCATTGAGCCGCCGAGATATACGCTACCCTTGGAGGAAAGCATAAGCAGAGCTGAGCAGATTCTCGCGCGAAGCTCGTTGACGCTGATTATATCGTCAATTTCTCCGCAGGAAGCCGCATTGACAGGAGAGGAAACGGTAGCCTTCCACTCCTCGACAAGCTCTTTGCGGGTTTTCTCCTCGGTGATGTACTTATCCCAGGCGAAAGCAACGCCGCTCTCAGCGGGAAGCGCGCCAATTTCAGAGGCGTCAACCGCATATACGAGGTCTGCGCCAAGCGCCTTCGAGCCGAGAAGGATAAATGCCGCGCCGATAGCGTGACCGATAAGCACGGTGACCTTGGGACAGGTGGAGGTGGAGTATGCGAATGCGAGCCTTGCAAGCTCTGCGGCAAATGCATCCTCGTTATCCTTGTCAATAGCAAGGCCAAGAGAATCAACGAGTGTAACCACAGGTATAGAGAAGCGGTCGCAGAAGTTAACGAATCTGGCTATCTTTTTTGCTGATGATGCGGTAATGCGTCCCTCGTTTACAGAGAAGGAGGTTGCGACTACGCCGCATCTTACTCCGCCGATAGAAAGAAGCGCGGTAGTTGCCTCGGGCGCGAAGTGGTGACCGAGCTCGAAGAAAACTCCGTTGTCGGCGATAACCGAGATAGCAGAGAGAGCCTCTCCGCCAAAGTCTAGCTCGCCAAGAGTTCTGTTGAGGTTGTCGGTTGTGACCTCGGTGATAACACCCGTAGTAGCGTTATCGGGAATAAAGGAGATAAGGCTCTTTATGTAGCTCGCGCAGGAATCGCTGTTGCCGATGAAGCTGACGATAGGCGCCTGAGCATTCTCAAGTCCCGTGAGATTGGGGGAGGAAACGTAGAGCTCGGCGTTATCTGCCTTGACAACGATATCGAACATAGCGGCGATGGTTGCCGCGGTGCCTATGCACTTTCCTGCAACGTATGCAATCTGAGGAATGACACCCGATGCCTTGCTGACGGAGGAAATAATTCTGCCGTATGCTGCAAGACCCGCTGTGCCTTCGAAAATATCGGTTCCGTTGGAATTGAAGATACCGATAACGGGAGCTCCGTTGGAAAGGGCAAGGCGGTAGAGGTCGATGATTTTCTTCGCGTGTCTTTCGTCGATAGCGCCGCCCATACGGCTTCCGTCCTCGACGAAGGCGAATACGAGCTTTCCGTCAATAGCGCCGTAGCCCGTGATAACTCCCTCGAGCTCATTGCTTCTTTCGGTAGCGATGAAGTCGGAAAAGCCTCTTTTTGTGTAGGTGGACGTTTCGATGAATGTGTTTGCATCAAACAGTGACGAAATCTGTTCTCTTGCATCCGAGCCCTCAGAAGCAAGGACAGAAGCGCGCAGCTCGCTTGCAGTAGGCAAGCCGCAGAACTCAGGATTTGTGTACTTGTTCAATTCAAATCTCCTTCCTAAATGTATATCAAAAATTATAGTGAACATAAAAATGCCAATTTTCACCTAATATACTATACTATAAAATTAAATATTTGTCAAGGAAAAATAAAAAAAGAGTGCTGAAATCAGCACTCTTTTTAGGTGGAAAATCCTTCCAGGAGGGAAATGCGCTTGGTCGCGTACTTGTACGCGCTCTCAAAGTCACAGAGCTGTCTGTAACAGGTGTCAAGATCGGAGTACACGGAAAAGATAAGATAAGCATTTTTTGGGTATTTTGAACGCTTATCCTCAATTTCCTTTAAGAGAGCTACAGCCTGGGTGTATTTTCGCTCCTTCATAAGAAGCTTTGCTTTTGCGTGAAGGCTGTATTGCGGGTTTTTATATTCGTAGGTGTGGTTCTGGATAAGATAGTTGTAGAGGTCGGTATCCGATAATTCGAGAACGGTATCCGTATAGGTCTTTTCATCAAATTCAAGAAGGGGAGAGTTGACGTTTGAGCAAATCGCAGAGTATAGATGATATGACGAGGTGATTTTCGAAGTATCGTACGGTGTTTTTCTGCAGAACTCTTGTGCGAGCGAGAGATGGCGCGAGGCACTTGTGAACGAGCCGCCGTAGAAGTAATCTGTTGCCAGATAAAAGTTGCAATGCGCCTGAAGATAGCATATTTCCTCATCCTCGCCGGAGAGTGAGTTCATTTTTTCTATACAGAGTGAGTATTTTCCCGAGGAAAAAAGCTCGCGTATTTCTGCGATAGCCTTATTCTTTCTGAATGTAAACTCATCCTCAGACTCCGAAAGAAGATAGCCCGGCGAAACGTCAAGCCTCTCGCATATATACAAAAGTGTGTCAACGGACGGCATAGATACGCCGTTCTCAATGAGGCTGAGCATATTCCTCGTTATCCTGTCAGAGCATAGCTCGGACTGGGTAAGCCCTTTTTGTTTTCTGCACGCTTTAATCTTTTCGCCGAGCGTCATATTACCTCCGAAATCATATAGTCAGCACATAATCCGTGGCAGACTAGTCCTTCTTGTTGTTGAATTTAATATCGGCAAGTGGATTGTTATCCACCGCCTCCTCCATATTTTTGCTCACAACGTGGGTATAAATCTGAGTTGTGTTCAGCTGCTCGTGACCGAGTATATCCTTGAGGACGCGGATATCCACCTTGCCTGATTGATACATAAGCGTTGCGGCTGTATGACGAAGCTTATGTACAGACAGCCCCTTCGAGCCGAGTCCTGCCATTTTAAGATACTTATACACTATCCATTGCACGGTTTTATTCGATATTCTCTGGTCGCGTCCGCTGAGAAAAAAGGCGGTGCTAGAGGTGGATACGTATCTTGGGTCAAGGCGTATTTTAAGGTATGAAATCACAGCGTCGCGCGCCGCCTTATTGAGATAGATAATCCTTTCCTTGTTGCCCTTACCGAGAACCTTGACAAAGTTCAATTCTCTGTCAAAGCTGGGAATATTGAGTCCGACGAGCTCAGACAGACGCATACCCGTATTCAAAAACAGGGCAATTATAGCGTAATCTCTGACTCTCGTTTTTGATTCCTTATCATTTCTCACGGTGTCAAGGAGTTTAACCGCCTCCTCTACGGTGAGGTATTTCGGGAGAGTTTTGGCTTTCTTCGGGGAATCAATATCCATAGTTGGATTTGAGTCGATGATATGCACCTTCGCATACGCATAACCGAAGAAGGAGCGAAGCGAGCTGAGCTTTCTCAATCGGGTTGTTGGGCTGTTATCTCTTTCAAAGCCCGCGAACATCAGGTATTCGAGTATCAGGCGCTGTGTCACGGCTCTGACGTCGCTCTCGTCAATGTCAAGTATGCTGATTTTTTCAAACTCGTCCATCGGAAGATCCTCTCCCGCCTTCTTCATCAGATAATAACGGAAGAAGGTACGAAGATCAAGCAGATACTCACAGACGGTTTTTTCGCTGTTTCCCTTGATGGTGGAGGTATGTGCCGCATAGCTTTTCAGCACGGGTGGGAAGGTATATTTGAATTCGTCGCTTTTAAAGGTTAATACAGACATAAGACCTCCTTTCAATACGATTATACATCAATTATACAAAATTTTCAACAGAAATCATTGATAAAATGTAAATTTTTCTCATCTCTCTTGTTTTTTCCAAAAAATATGATAAACTAGAGTTAACATTGATACGAGGGAATAGTATGTTTAGATTTTTTCGTGAAAATTCATATTCAATAATAAAGCTCTACGTCAACCAGATAGGAATAATGATTTTTTCTCTGGCGCTTTTGTTCCCGATTGACACTATTGCCGGCAGTGACGGCTCGAGCAATCTTCTGAGCGTCGTCACCTCGCTGCTCTCGATAGCGTTCTACTACGTGCTCATATACTATGCAGTCTGGGAAATCGGCGCGAAGGACAAAATAAGAGTTGACTCAGGCAGATACGAAAGGAAGAGATTCAAGGGTCTTTTTATCGCTCTTTGGGCAAACGTACCAAACCTTATCCTTTCCATTCCTCACCTTATTTTCACAATTACCGCCTTTTTTGGCGGAGCGGGAAAGCAGTTATACGGAGCCCTCACGGCAATACTTCGCTTCCACTGCTCAATGTACCTTGGAGTTATTTTAGGAATCACGGGCTTTGACGTTGAATCGGCGGGCGCGCAGATTGCTGTTGGCGTGCTTTTCATCGTTGTACCCTTGCTATCGGTTGCCGTGGCGCATCTTGCCTACGCCCTCGGCTCTCGCGACAAGCGTCTTTTCTCCTTTATTGCTCCCAAAAAGTAATTAAGAATATTTTTCCCCCATATAATTGTTTAAGCGATTATATGGGGGTTTTTATGAAGGTTTCGATATTTTCACTTAAAGGAATTATTAAAGAGGCTAACAGAGTTATTTCAATCATTCTTTTGAGTGCATTTTTAGCCCTGACTGGACGGTGGAGCTTTGTGCTTCTTGAGGATAAGTACGATTTCGCGAATGCTGAGGCGGAAAGCGGCAGGGTGTTCATAATTGACGCAGGGCACGGGGGCGAGGACCCGGGAGCTATCGGTGTCAGCGGCGTATATGAAAAGGACTTGAATTTAGCGATAGCGCTTGCGGTTGGCGAGGAGCTGACACGAAGGGGCTGCACGGTCGTCTATACCAGGACCGAGGATAAAATGCTATACTCACCCGAAGAAAATATCAAGGGCTTCCGTAAGCTCTCCGATCTCAAAAACCGATGCAGGATAACACAGGAATACGAGGGCGCATATTTTATCAGCATACATATGAATAGCTTCGGTCAATCAAGGTATTCGGGAGCGCAGATATATTACACGAGCGGAAATAACACCAGCCTCGGGCTTGCGAGGGCAATTCAGGGAAGAATTAAGCTGGACCTTCAACCCGAAAACGACAGAGTGGTTAAAGAGGGGAAAAACGTATACGTGCTTGAAAACTGCTCGGGTGTCGGAGTGCTTATCGAATGTGGATTTTTGTCAAATCGGGAAGAATGTGAAAGGCTTTCTCAAAAAGAATATCAAAATCAGTTGAGTTTTTCGATTGTATGTGGTATACTTGAGTATATAGAGTCTGAGGAAAACAAAAGCAAGGGAGATTGACTGAATTGAAGGCGCAAAAAACAGTTCACGTTTGCAGTGAGTGCGGATATACGAGTATAAAATGGCTGGGCAGGTGTCCGGAGTGCGAATCCTGGGATTCCTTTGAAGAGGAGCTTCGCTCACCCGAGCCCGAGAGAAAGGCTACGCCCGTCGGAAACAACAGAGCAGAGAAGCTTGGCGAGCTGACGCTGCCACAATATATCAGAGCAACCACGGGTATGCAGGAGCTCGACCGAGTCCTCGGCGGAGGGCTTGTATCAAGCTCGGTGGTTCTGCTTTCGGGCGAGCCCGGAATAGGAAAATCGACACTTTTGCTGCAGATATCGTCAGAGCTCGGAAAAACCAGAAAGGTGCTCTACGTTTCGGGAGAAGAATCAAAAGGGCAGATAAAAATCAGGGCAGAAAGACTCAACATTAATTCTGACTCTCTCTATCTGCTTACCGAGGTTGATATTGATTCGGTTATTTCCGAGTGCGAAAGAACGAAGGCTGAGGTCATAATTATTGACTCGATACAGACTATGTCAACACAGCATTTGTCCAGCGCTCCCGGAAGCGTAACTCAGGTCAGAGAATGCGCTATGAGCCTGATTTCATATGCTAAAAAGAGCGGCTGCTCGGTGTTTTTAGTCGGCCACGTTAATAAGGAGGGCGGTATTTCGGGCCCCAAGATTCTAGAGCATATGGTCGATGCGGTTTTATATTTTGAGGGTGAGCGGACAAATTCCTATCGCATCATCAGGGCTATCAAGAACAGATTTGGCTCGACTAATGAAATCGGAGTTTTTGAGATGGGGGATAAGGGCCTTCGTGAAATTCCAAATCCCTCAGAGGTCGTTATGGCGGAGCGCCCGAAGAACACAAGCGGCTCCTGCGCGGGCTGTGTAATGCAAGGAACACGCCCAATAATTTCCGAAATTCAGGCTTTGGTTACAAAGAGCGCCTACGCTACGGGTAAGAGAACCTGCGACGGCTTTGATTACAACCGTATGTGCCTGCTTATTGCAGTTTTAGAAAAGAGAATGGGGCTCAGGTTCTATGAAAACGACGTATATCTAAACGTTGCTGGCGGAATTCACCTGGACGAGCCCAGCGCTGATTTGTCCATCGCTATGGCTCTTATCAGCGGAATTACTGATAAGGTTATCCCCGACTCTGTTATCGCTTTTGGTGAGATTGGTCTTGCGGGCGAGGTAAGAGCCGTCTCTCATATCGAGTACAGAGTGAAGGAGGCTGTAAGGCTCGGATTTACAAAAATAATAATACCAAAAAAGAATCTGCAATCCTCAATCAAGGTTCCAACAAGCGTCGAGCTTTGCGGTGTCACCAACATATACGAGGTTCTCGTACATATGCTACCCAAGCAGTAATACGCCAGAGAATTGCGTTTTAATTATCCATTATTGTTTAATATAGAGCTAAAACACGGCTGTTTTTGTTGTAAATTGACAAAAGTGAGCCGTGTTTTTCTACATCTGTGGGTGACTTTGTTTATATAAAAATATTGAAATGCTTTTAATTTTATTATATAATATTTTTAGTGTTTTGCGTAAAATTTGTTTTCGCACAATATTACATATCCAAAAAGCAAAAGGAGATTTTCTATTATGGAAAAGGTTTTTACCAAAAGTATTCGTAACGTAGTGCTTCTCGGTCATAGCGGAGGCGGAAAGACCTCGCTCGCAGAGTCTATGCTCTATATCTCAAGAGTTACCGACAGACTCGGTAACGTAGGTGACGGAAACACGGTTTGCGACTACGATCCTGAGGAAATTAAGAGAGGCTATTCCGTATCCGCCGCTATGGCGCCGATGCTTTGGAACGGTACGAAGATTAATATTCTCGACACACCCGGCTTCTTTGATTTCGAGGCTGAGGCAAGACAGTGCGTCAGAGTTGCTGATGCGGCTATTATCGTCGTTGACGGTAAGGCAGGTATTGAGGTCGGTACCGAGCTTGGCTGGAATCTTGCTACTGAGGCAGGTATTCCCAAGGCATTCTTTATAAACAGATTTGACGACGGTGAGGCGCGCTTCCACAAGGTATTTGGCGCTATCAGAGAAAAATACGGTCTTAACGTATGTCCCGTCCAGATTCCTATTATCGACGGCGATACGGTTATAGGCTTTGCAAACCTCGTTGAAATGTGCGTTTACACATTCGAGAGAACAACGGGCGAGTACATTCGCTCATCCATTCCCGAGAAGTTTGCTGATGTATGCGCAGAGTATCATAACATTCTTCTTGAGGCTATTGCCCAGACCTCTGACGACCTTATGGATAAGTTCTTCAATGAGGAGCCCATCTCCCGCGAGGAGGCTCTCGAGGCTATTCATAACGGTATTATCACCGGTGATATCGTTCCCGTTTTCTGCGGCGCGGCTCTTAAGAACTGGGGTATCAAGACCTTCCTTGACACCATCGCAGAGTCATTCCCGAGACCTACCGCTCGCAAGGTAGAGCAGGTTGTCGACGCTGAGGGCAACGTGTCCGAGATTGCTATCGAGATGGAGAGCCCCAATACCTCTCTGTTCGTATTCAAGACAGTTGCAGACCCGTTCGTCGGAAAGATGTCCTTCTTCAAGGTTATGAATGGCGAGCTCCGCAAGGATATGGTTCTCAAGAATACAACCACCGGCGCTAACGAAAAGCTCAATAAGATATTCTTCCTTCGCGGAAAGAAGCAGACCGACGTTGATTACCTGTGCTGCGGTGATATCGGCGTTACTGCAAAGCTCTCCAACACCAACACCAACGATACTCTTACCAATCTTTCCACTGATATAAAGTATCTTCCCATCAAGTATCCGAAGCCCTACTACACGATGGCTGTCACACCCAAGGCAAAGGGTGATGAGGACAGAATCTCCACCGGTATGGCAAGAATACTCGAGGAGGACCTTACCGTTAAATATGAAAACAACTCCGAGACAAAGCAGCTTACCATCTCCGGTCTTGGCGATATTCACCTTGATCTCGTTGTTAACAAGCTCTGCAACCGCTTCGGCGCTAACGTTGAGCTGAAGAAGCCCAGACTTGCATACAGAGAGACCATCAAGAAGTCTGTCGAGGTCGAAGGAAAGCACAAAAAGCAGTCGGGTGGATCGGGTCAGTACGGTCACGTTAAAATCAAGTTCTCTCCCGGAGAGGACGAGGGACTTACCTTTACTGAGACGGTATTCGGCGGCGCCGTTCCGAAGAATTTCTTCCCCGCAGTAGAGCAGGGACTTCGCGATTGTATGCAGAAGGGCGTTCTAGCGGGCTATCCCGTCGTTCATCTTGCCGCTAACCTCTATGACGGCTCCTATCATGACGTTGACTCCAACGAGATTTCCTTCAAGCTCGCCGCAGCTATCGCATACCGCGAGGGTCTTCCCAAGGCTTCTCCCGTTCTTCTCGAGCCCGTTGGCTCGCTGAGAGTATATGTTCCGGATAACTACGTCGGTGACGTTATGGGCGATCTCAACAAGCGCCGCGGTAGAGTTATGGGTATCGAGCCCGAGGCTGACGGCACTCAGGTTGTTCTTGCCGAGGTTCCTTTCGCTGAGATGACAGATTACGTTATCTCGCTTCGCGCCGCTACTCAGGGACGCGGAAGATTTGACTTTGACTTTATCAGATACGATGAGGTTCCCGCTTCTATCGCTGATAAGATCATCGCTGAGGCTAAGAATAATAACGATTAAGCAGCAAATTAAGACCGCCGGAAACGGCGGTCTTTCTTTATTTTCTAGAAAATATAACCATTTTTCATTATTTATAATACTTTGATAACAGTTTGTTAATATTTTACTTGACAATTTTCGACTTTTGTGCTAAAATCGTCATAGATAATAAAAACAAGGGGCTTTTTATGGCTGAATTTAAGTATGACGATATACTCGAATATGACACCCCCGCTTATAAGAAAAGGAAAAAGAGATGGGGTGATAGACGCGAGGGCAGACGTATTCGTACTCTGCCGCCTATGAGCTACGCCGTTCCTTTTATTATGAAGGAGCGCAACGATACTCAGAACTTGTTCGAGGACGTTGTTGATATTACCAATATTGAGAGATATCTTGATGAAAAGCACAGGGAAGGGTACACGGATATGACCCTTCTGCACGTTATTCTTGCCGCTTACGTCAGGGTAGTTGCAGAGCGCCCGGGCATCAACCGCTTCATTGCAGGACAGCGTATTTTCGCGAGAAACAACGTTGAATGCGCTATGACTATCAAGAAGGAGCTTTCTCTCGAATCTCCCGATACCTGTATTAAGGTTAACTTTGACCCAAGAGATAACATCTATAACGTATATAAGAAGTTTCAGAAGGTGGCTAAGGAGGCTATTGCAGAGGAAACGGATTTTGACGATACAGCCAGAATTCTTACAAAGCTCCCGAGATTCCTTCTCAGATGGGCGATTGCCCTCCTCAAATGGATGGATTATCACGGCTGGCTTCCCAAGGCTCTTGAAAAGGTCAGTCCCTTCCACGGCTCGATGATTATCACCTCGATGGGCTCGCTTGGAATTCCCGCTATTTTCCACCATCTGTATAATTTTGGTACGCTTCCTATCTTTATATCCTACGGTAGCGTTTTCACAGCAGATGCGATAAAGCGTGATGGCTCGAGAGAAAGACACCATTTCGTTACTCTGAAGGTTGTCTGTGACGAGCGTATCTGCGACGGCTATTATTATGCATCGGCATTCAAGAGGATAAAGAGATATCTTCTTCACCCAGAGGTGCTTGACAATACGCTTGAACAGATTGTCGAGGATATTGATTGATTTATAAAGAACGGCTGAAAAGCCGTTCTTTTTTTTGCCGTAATATATAATAATAAAGATAAAATTCTTTAAATTTTGAGGAAAAATGTTATTAAAGGGGGTTGACATTTGTTTGACCTTCTGTTATAATGTAACAGTCCGTGGAGAGATGGCCGAGTTGGTCTAAGGCGCACGACTGGAAATCGTGTAAACCCCAAAAAGGTTTCAAGGGTTCGAATCCCTTTCTCTCCGCCAAAAGGAAATAAAACGAACTTTGAGAAATCGGAGTTCGTTTTGTTTTTTAATACGGAGTATTTCGGCATCACAATTCACCTAAAATAATCAATATAGCCCGTAGCTTCTTTACAAGGAGATATGGGCTTTTTTCTTTTATCTGGCTTTATACGAAGCCTGATTTTTTTGCCTTTCGTGGTGGATTAG
>JAFTST010000003.1 GCA_017467165.1 Clostridia bacterium
GATGATGGCAAGATTTTCTTTGCTTTCATTTCCAATGACTTTGTTTTTCTCACCGAGTTCGGCTATGATTCAAGCTATTTTAGTAATGGCGACTACGATAAGGAAACCTTCAAGCTGAATGATTTTCCTTTCGTATTCCATACAATTGATGCCGCAAGAAAACTTCTTACCGACGGTGGTATTAACTTATTGCACGAGGTTGCCTCTGACGGTGCAAGTGAGCTTTTAGCGGCACGCATCAATGAAATGCCCGACGAGGATTATGCTCAATATCTTCGTTATCACTTCTACATCTGCGAAAAGCCGGAGCTGCTCGGTATGACAAATCACTTACTGTTTATAGGAGAAAAAGATAGGCTCATCTAATACAACAGTAAATACTCCGTTCATTT
This sequence comes from Clostridia bacterium, assembly GCA_017467165.1. GTDB lineage: Bacteria > Bacillota > Clostridia > Oscillospirales > CAG-272 > UBA1740. The sequence continues at coordinate 393 of JAFTST010000003.1, forward strand.
GATTTGAAATGCAAATCATACATCACCTCTTAATAGTGGAGGGACCAAAAAAGCGCTTTGAAACAAAAATTTTGACTTTGAAACCGAAATTTTCAATTTGAAACCGACCTTATTTTTATATCAATATCTTCTTCCTTTTCCAAAAAAGCATTGAAAACGCTAAGTTTTCAATGCTTTTTCCTTATTTCACTTTCGGGGCATTGGGGGTAGGGTCAAAGAAGTTGGTCTTTCGTTTTCCTACCCCGAAATGTCAGATAATGGGTGTGGGGACTCCGTTTTTATAGATCCATTCATCGCTTCTGTAAAATTTGATTTCCTGCGACGACCATTCGCTTTCATTTGTTGTGAAAGAGCCTCGGCAGAAAAGCGTGATCGACGCGCATCCTTTGAAAGCACCCGTTCCTATTCCTAACAAATTATCCAAAACAAGCGTATCAATAGAAGAACAGTAGGCAAAAGCATTGTTTCCTATGTATCTCAAGCTGCTTGGGAGATGGATAGCTGTCAAGGAGCTACAGCAATAAAATGCAGAGTCTTCAATTTCGTACAAATTGCTCGGAAGCTCAACCAAGGCAAGCGAGGAACAATTATAAAATAATCCCACGGGAATGCTAGTAAAGCCGGACGGTATTTTTGCCTCTTGAAGAGCGATGCAATCCTTGAAAGCGTATTCTCCAATGCTCGTTACGGTATTCGGGATTTCTATCGAAATAAGGCTCCTGCATTCGCTAAACGCGAACGTATCTATCTTTTCCAACGGAGTCGGAAGAGTGACCGAAACGATTGCAGAAGAGTAAAACGTATGCTTCTCGATTACTTTAACGTTTGCCGGAATGGTAATTTCCAGCACTCCGCTCTTAGCAAACGCTTCCTCACCTATTGCTGTTACGGAATCCGGAAGAGTGATAGCCCTTAGCTCCGAACAATTATAAAACGCTCTGGAAGCAATTGTTTTAATGCCGTTATGCATTTCAACGACGGACAGTTTTCTGCATTCCTCAAACATACCTGCGCCGATTTGGCTCATATTTTTCGACAAAACGACAGATTCCAAATAACTGCAGTTGTAAAATGCTCCGCTTCCCAAGGACGTTACGGAATCCGGGATTTTTATCGACACAAGATTTGTACTTCTGAACGCCCCGTCTCCTATGGTTAACAAACCGTCGGGCAGGTCGATAGATGCAATACCGCATCCGTCAAATGCGCCATTTCCGATATGCTCAGTAGTGTCGGGCAAATAAATCGCCTTGATGTTAGAATTTGATAACGCTCCGCTCGTTATGGTAGTTATTTGATAGCCGTTGAATTTAGCGGGAATGTACACAAAAGTTGACGTTCCCTGGTATCCCGTAACCGAAGAGCCTGAAAAGGTCAAGCCCCTTGTCCAACCGTAATATTTCGCTCGATAAATAACAGTATTGTTTTCGTTCGAATATTCTTCCCAGGAATAGAATGTAAATTCCGTTGTGTCAAAGTTCGATCTTGTGGGAGTTTCGCCAACGTACGTTGCCGTTTCACCAAATTCCACAGAGGTCCTATAAAGCTCCGTTCCGTCATAATTCTGGAATATAGCGGTCACGGGAATGTGTTTTTCGGAATATTGAGCAACGAAGGTCATATCTCCACTCACTACAAGCTCTTTATCCCAACCGCAGAAGGAGTAGACGTAGTAATCCTCGGTATACACCTTGGAAGGAATTTCTCCATTATAAGACACGCTATCCCCATAATGCAAGCCCTCCTGAATCTCCAACACGGTTCCATCCTCATTCTTAAAGGTTACGGAATATTCCAAAGGCTTCCAAACCGCAGTATATACACGCTCGATAAGCTCTTCTCCGCTAAAGCTGACCTCAAGCTCGGGCAGGTCACCGTTGCTTCCCGTCCAGCCCAGGAATTCATAACCGGGCTTTGTTGGCGGCGCAAGTGTTATCTTGTCATCTTGTGTGTAATAAGACGGGTTGGCACTAGCGTTTGTTCCGCCGTCAAGATTGTACGTTATTTCATACTCGATGCACTTCCATTTAGCGACGAGTGTAGTATCGCCTGCAATTTTCCAAACGCCCGGTTCAACCTTTTCTTCGCCGTTGTACCAACCGAGGAAGGCATAATGTGGGCGAATGGGAGTTGGAAGCATACCGTTTTTGTCGTACCCAACCAAGTATTTATAGGTGGACTGCTCCTCATATTCACAGCGTGGAGCTGCTATGCAATCAGATGCAGGCGGCTTTCCAAATCCACTGAAATATAATTGGGCGGTCGAAGAATATCCATTTGAAAACAGCTGAATTTTGATAATATCTCCCTTTGAACAAGCAAACGTACAGCTTCGATAAGATAGCGTATTTACCTCAACGTCGCATCCTATGGAGGCTTGTGTCGATAAGTTGGTAATGCCTATATAATAGCTGTAGCTAGAGGACGTAGAACTGTTTTTCCAATAGATAGAATGTATTCCCGTTTCTTCTGCGACCATATATATGTACGTTATGTATGACGTACTTGTAGTATAGTGCGGCGCTGTGTGCAGTGTATAACAAGATGCGCTTGAAGTATAGTCAGACGGGTCGATTTGAATTTGCGAATATGCAAGAGAGCCGTTCATAGGCATCCAACCTGCATACAATGTCATATCGTCGGTTATTACTCCTGTAAAATCATACCTTGCTGTACAAGTGCTATCTGTATACCAGCCTGTGAATACATAGTTCTCTCTTTTAGGATTCGCAGGGCGCTCAAGAATTCTTCCGTTAGCTAAAGTAACCGTATAATTATAATGGCTGTCGGATTGATAGTCGAAGCAAACGGTTATGTCAGGAGCCGCAGTGTCATTAAGCGTTACCTCATAAGAGTTGGCTTTCCACTTCGCAACGACCTCGAGGCTTTCGGTTGCTTCCCAAGTACCACCCGAACATTTAGTATCACCGTTATACCAACCGTCAAAGGTGTAGCCTGTTCGGGTAGGCGTGGGCAACGTATATACGTCGCCGTAGATAACGTCAATGGTGTCGTCCTCAACCTCTCCGCCGTTAGCGTCAAGCGTGACGGTATACTTGTTACCCGCCCAGTGCGCTGTAAATTCCTTGTCACCTGTTGTTCCTTTTGGAATCGTTACGTCGAGCACGGGAGTATCCTGTCCCTCATAAGTCCAACCGATAAAGGTGTAGCCTGTTTTTTGAGGATGGCTCAATGTAAACGTTTCTGCCTCGATCTTATAGGAATAGCGTGCCTGACCGTACTCATAATACCCACCGTCGAGAACGTAGGTGATATTGTAATATATAGCTTCCCAATAGGCAGTCAATTCTATGTCCTGCACAATGGTCCAGGTTCCTTGAATTGATGGGCTTGGAATGTTTCCGTTTGTATTTGTATACCAGTGACTGAATTTATAGCCTGTTCTCACAGGGGTCGGCAACGTATATTCTTTTCCGTATTGGACGGTTATAGGCTCGATTTCGGAATCTCCACCATTTACATTGAAGGAAACGGTGTATAGGTTACCGTCATTCCACCTCGCATACAACACCAGGTCGCCATATATACCGTTGCCCAATGCTTCGATTTTATTACCGTCAGCGTCATACCAGCCAAGGAAGGTATAACCGGTTTTTCCGGCGCCGCTTAAGACAGTTTCAACATTGTCCGCATACCTTTCGGGGTTATAGTTGCTGCTTCCTCCGTTTAACTCATAGGTAACCGAGTAATAATTATCCGTTGTTACAACCAAAGATGGGCTGGTAGCGCCAAAGGGCACGGTTTCCGTCGATGCTCTTCTTTGATAGAAGGTATACTGAGTATTTATAGCCAGATTTTCGAACAAGGGCGATGCTTGCCAATTTCGACCGTCCTTGCTATATTCATAGCCCTCGATATATACCAGCTCTACCTTGGTAGTAGTTTTGTAGGACACCGTAGGAGCGGCTTCAAAGGCGCCACCCCTTCCCTCGCAAGAGGTACAAGTGACGGCTGTATATCCCAGCTTATTGCAAGAGTCACAGGTATGGTGAATTTTTCCCTTTCCGGAGCAGCGTGTACAAAGAACGTCTGTACCCTGATAAAGCCTTCCGTAATTGTTGTAGCAGCTTGAACATACGTTACCGATACCGTTGATTACCACAAACCCATATTTAGTACCGCAGTTGGGACATTTTGTTCCCTCATAGTGGGTGCCATTGCTTGTGAAACCGCCGGTACAGGTAGTATCCCACTCGCCCTGTCCGTTACAATCGGTACAAGGTGTAGTTGTGTAACCGTTGCCGTCACAAGTAGAACACGGCTCGTATCTTTCCCAGATTGCAAAGAATTTTACGTCAAAATTGCCGTCAAAGTAATTACCCGGCTGATAAACGCGTGATTCGTGCACGTTGTTCCAGCCTACAAATCGATAGCCCGCCTTGGTTGGAATAACGTTCGTCAGGAAATAGGTTTCGTTAACTCTCTTGAAGGTGTTTTCAATATCCGATGCCGATCCGCCGTCTAAATTGTATTTTACCTGATAGATCCGTACGTCATCAAATACGGCAACGTAGGTTTGTTCGCCCTCGACGGAGGCTTGGGGCTTATCCCATCCGACGAAATCAAATGCTTCCGTATCCGTGCGAGGCTTCGTGGGAGTTTCTCCCGAATATTCAGGAATTCTTCCGTACTCAACCTCATCAACCCTCAACACGCTGCCATCCCAGTTTTTCCAGGTAACCTTGTACCTTCGGTACTCGCTTGTAAATCTGGCAACGTATGTAACATCCTCTGTTAAATAGCCGGTAACGTAAGGGTACCATCCTGAAAACGTGTACGTATATTCGACGTCATCTGCTTTTGTCGGCGTCTTTCCGTCATAGGTGGGCTCAGTGCCGTACGGTACACCCTCATCGACCTCAAGAACGGTTCCGTCCCAGTTTGTCCAGGTTACAGTATGTTTTGCAGTTTCGGAGGTAAATTGAGCGTAATAGGTGACGTCTCCGGTTACAGCGTCAACGCTCGGTGACCAGCCGCTGAATGTATAAACGTTCCCCAAAAAAGGTTCCCGAACAGGAGCTTCGCCGTCGTAGGTCGGCATTGTGCCGTACTCTACGTTTTCATCTGTTTCAAGCGTGGTGCTGTTCCAGTTTTTCCAGGTTACAGTATACCTTTGTAGCTCCTTGCTAAACTCGGCAACGTAGGTAATAGTACCATCAACCGCGTCAACCGTCGAGGACCAGCCGGCAAAGGTATAAATATACTGTTCATCAGGATACCTGGTGGGCTCTTCCAAATAATCCGGATATTCCAGAGTCGCGCCGTACTCACATTTGCCTTCGGCGAGATAAGCCCCGTCCCAGTTTCTCCAATAGACCGTGTATATGCGAGGCTTGGCGGTGAATTGAGCGACGTAGGTTGCATCGCCCGTTACAGCCTCGACGCTTGGAGACCATCCGCTAAAGATAAAAGAATACTGCTCCTCGGGAGCTTTTCTCGGATCATCATAACCGGGGTAACTTGGCATTTCTCCGTAAGGGACAGTACTCATCTGTAAAATCCTGCCGTCCCAATTTTGCCACGTGATACTGTATGTATTTACAGTACCTGTGAATTGCGCCACGTAGGTAATACCACCCGTTACCGTGTCGACGGTCGGAGACCAGCCGCTGAAGGTATAGGTATACTCTGCGGTCGCTTCCCTGACGGGCGTTTCGCCACTATAAGAGGGAAAAGCTCCGTAATTCTCATTGCTCTGCTCCAGAATTGTGCCGTCCCAGTTTTGCCACACGATAGGATAGGAGAGGAGTATCTCGTTGAACTGCGCGACGTATACGGTGTCGCCCGTTACCGCGCCAATTTCCTTATCCCAGCCGGAAAACTCGTAGGCATACTGTCCGTTGCCCTCTTTCGTAGGCGTCGCGCCGTCATAAGTAGGTATCGTTCCCTCTTTCAGTCTATCGACCTCCAATACCGTACCGTCCCAGCCTTGCCAGGTTACAGTATATTCTTTGTCACAGGCTACAAGCGCAAAGCAGGTTAAAAGAAGCGTTACAACAAGCAGAATTGTTAAGGCAGCTTTTTTCATAATAAACCTCCATAAAAATACAAAAAGGCGCCAGCCGAAGCCAGCGCCAAAAAACGCAAACTCCGATTAGTCGCCAAACCAATCGCATGTAAGAGAGTATAAAACACTTTCACAGCCGGAATTTGCATTTTTATCAAATTCATCTGTGAAAATGTGAAAAAAAGTATAGTTATCCCGTGATAAAAATACTCTCTTTTTCATTATTCGATTGATTTGGCTCTTATATTATATCATAAATACAAGATTATTTCAATAGCTCAAGCTGTTTTTGTTTTCACTTCGAGAAGGACTGAAAATGATTATTATATGATTGTTGAACTATGTCGGATTTTGTGGTATAATAGATTTGTCAAAACGAAAGAGGGGCTGGCTTTATGAAAAAGGATCTTTTGACCGAGGATGAAGTAATTCGGGCGGTAATAAATTATCTTAACACCAAGGGGCATACCGAGGTAAGAAGGGTTGTACACCGTTCCGATGCCTCAAAGAAGGAGCACGGCGTTGACCTTCAGGTCAAGCTGTCAAACAGCAAGGGCAACGGGAATAACTATTTCATAGAAGCCAAAGGAAACAAGCGCGCTGACGGCGCGCCGATGCGCTCGAGCGCTAATACAAACTTCAGGTGGGCAATTTCACAAATCATTCTGAGAATCACCGTTGACTCCACGAAAAATAATTACATATACGGTATTGCCATTCCGAACTCCGAAGTCAAGGGCGCAATAAAGCTTATTGAAAACAACTGGGCGCTGAGGCATCTTAAAATCCGTTTGTTTGGCGCATATAGAAACGACGAAGGCGAGCTTTTCGCAATAGAATATTGCCCAAGAGATATATATAACTGACCTCTTGTGTGACGGGCGTTTTGTAAAGTATTGTTGACATATAGCTGATAAATTTTTCTCACTGGGGTGCTGTTATGCCATTTTTGATTGCATTTGTTCTGATTGGTGCTATCGCGCTTGCATTTTTGAGGACGCCTCGCGGCAGGGGTTGGCTCGGAGAGCTCCGAGTGAAGCTCGTCATCGGAAAAACCAAGCCGGACGTCCGTTACGTGATAAACGATCTGAGAATCAGGGTTAACGAGGAAAAAACCGTCCAGATCGACCACGTTCTCATAAATCCAAACGGGATATTCGTAATTGAAACAAAGAACTATTCCGGCATAATATACGGCACCGAAAGCCAACACGAGTGGACTCAGGTGCTGAAATACGGCAGAGTAAAAAACAAGCTGTACAACCCCATAAAGCAAAATAAATCTCACGTTTATCATATAACAAACCTGATCGGAGGTAGTTTTCCTGTTATTTCAGCCGTCGTTTTCGTGCAAGGAAACACAAAGTGCATAAGAGCAAGCAACGTTTATAACCTAAGAGGGCTGAAAAGACTTATCGGGAAGAAAGAATACCACCTTTCGCTCGATCAGATGAAGAGTGTATACACAAGATTAACCGAGGTTAACGACAGCTCCATTAAGAACTCCGAGCATATCAAAAACATACGCAAGCTCAAATCGAGGACGGCTAAAAATATTTGCCCCCGCTGCGGCAAAAAGCTCGTCCTGCGAAAGGGGAAAAACGGTAGCTTTATGGGCTGCGAGGGCTTCCCTGCGTGCAGATTTACAAAAAATGTATAGGACGGGGCCCTTTTCCTCGCGCTCGACATCGGGGTGGCAGGGCTCACTCAAGAATGACTATCCTTCGGTCTTACCCACGGGGCGTGTAACATTATTCCTTAGCCCTTGCACAGAGCTTTACGCAATCCACCCATCACAGAAAAAAAACGGAGGTTCGGTTGAACCTCCGATTTTTGGGAATCACCATAGAATAAATATTTTAAAGCCCCGCCGTGATAGCGATTCAAGCGCCACGGCGGGGTAATTCTTATGCTTTTTTAAAGTAATACCAATTGTTGCCGTCGCTAAGGACGGTTGCTGCGGTTGCGGTGGGGGAGCTGACATCAAACGGCTCGCCGGATGCGCGGCGGTAATTATAGCTTACATACTCGGTGGTCCTTCTCCATCCCTCGGGGTCGGCAAAGGTCACTTCTTTAAGCCCTGTGCAATCCTGGAATACTCCGTTGCCTACTAACTCCGTCGAGGCGGGTACCGTGACCTCGGTAAGGGCGTGGCATCCCCTGAAGGTATAGGAACCAATGTACGTGACGCCCTCGGCGATTACCACCTCGCACAGCTCGCGGCAGTTCTCAAACATAAATGTGCCGGGAGGGGAGCTAACGCTCGCCTTTTTCAGACCTTGACACTCTGCGAAAACGCTGTTTTCAAGCTCTATTCCCGCGGGCACGGTTACCTCGGTAATTCCGTTACAGCCGGAGAATGCCCCGTAACCTATTCTGCTCACCGCTCCCTCGGGAATGGTAATGCTTTTTATAACGTCAAATCCCTTAAAGGTGGAGTTTGCTATCTCATACTGCCGTCCGCCTAAGCTCTCCGGCAGGACGAGGCTTTCCTGTGGGGTGTCCCACCTGTAAAGATAGGTCCCGTCACGAAGCTCCGCATAGCGGAAGCCGTCCTGCTCCTTCAGAACGTTGTCAGAGCCAATGTATTTTGCGTCGGTGTACTCGCGAAGGACGTTCCAAAGCGGAACACGGTATCCCTCGGGAAGCTTTATCGCAATGAGGGAGGAGCAGCCCTTGAATGCCTCCGTGTCAAAGCTGCCGTCGCCACGGAATTCGATAAACTGCAAGGCGGAACAATTCCTGAACGCCTCGTACTCGATGCATATGCCGTCGGGGAAGCTGATGCTTCTGAGGCTTTTGTAGTTATAGAATTGCTCGCTGCCGATTTTTCGGATACCGTCGGGAATAACAAGGTCGACAGCGGGCACTCCGCCGATGTAAAGTGTTGCACCGCTGTGCAACGGGGTCTCCTTGCCCCAGCCGTTGAAGGTTATCCGACACCACGCCTCTATGCTGTCAACGTAGACCTCTTTGATGTTCTCACAGCCACGGTATGCACCCGCCTCAAAGGTAAGGCCGTTTCCGTAACGGATAGTCTCGAGGTTCTTGCAGTTTTCAAAGGAATCCCAAACCTTTGTCACGCTGTCGGGCAGGGTCACGCTCCTTATAGAGCGACAGCCGAGGAAGGCGTTGCTACCGACGCTTGTAACGCCGTCGGGGATAACGAGGTCACAGACCCGCTCGCCGTTAAGATAAAGGTCGGCGCCGCAGCCAAGAGGGTTTGCTGTTGCATAGGAAAAATAGCTTTCGCACCAGGCGGCAAGGTCGGTTATGTGCACCTCCCTGACACCCGCGCCCGAAAATGCCGCGGCATCAAATCTGGTAAGGCTCCTTGGGATATAAACCCTCCGAAGAGCGGCGCAGTCCCGAAAGGCAGAGCTCTCAATCTCCTTCACACCCTCCGGAAAGGTAACCGAGGTTACGCTGTTGTTCTTTTGGAAAGCCTCCTCGCCGATGACCTCTACGCCCTCGGGAATAAGGATGTCACCGCCCTCGCCGTTGTATGAAATAAGCCTGCCGCTTTTAATAACAAATGACGCGTCTGTCATATTATGTGACCTTTCTTTTCGTTAGCCTTGTGGGATTGGTGCTTTCGTTTTTGTATATACGTGCTTTTCAGCCTTGCCGCCTTCGACTTCTGCGAAGAATCACTCGCTGATGCAAGCGGCGTTAACGAAGACTATCGCACAGTGAGGGGGAACGGTGATTTCGCCCTCGCAGAACACGGGAGCTCCGTCGGTGGCAGACACGCCGTTCGATACCATATACCAGCCCGAGGTGAGGGTATAGGTCATAGCCTCGGCGGTGGGGTTGGATACTACCATTGCCTTCTCGCCCTGGTGGTTATCGATGGTGATGACTGCTCTGCCCGCGTCAAGCTGATTTGCCGTGACTGCGGTATTGACCGTTCTGAATATACCGTACTCGCGTCTGACGCTGATGAGGTGCTGATAGAAGCGCATCATTTCATACTCTGCGTTTCCTTCCTTGAGAACCGACCAATCGATGTTGTTGATAGCGTCGGAGGACTTGTAGCTGTTTTCGTCGCCGTCCTTGGTGCGGAGCATTTCCTCGCCCGCCTGGAAGAATACCGTGCCCTTGGATATCATAAGGATGGTTGCGCCGAGGCGGTTCATTGCCATACGCTCCTCGTCGGTGCTCTCTCCGTTGGAGAGAATGAGCTTATCCCAGAGGGTGTTGTTGTCGTGCGCGCTCATATAATTGACTACCATCGCGTTGCTGACCGTCCAGCTTGCGCCTGCGCCGAGTCCGCCTTTGATTCCGAAGAGAACCGATGCGAAGGAGCCCGCGCCGTTGCCGCTGATATAACCCTTAGAGGTTGCGTTGAACACGCTACCCTTAAGGCCGTCGCGGATAGCGTCGTTGAATACTGCGATGCCGCCGATAGCTCCCTCGAGGGGCTTTATCTTGCTTATCTGCGACTGGTTAGCCATAGGACTGCCGTCAATGGTCGAGCCCATCGTCCAGCCCTCGCCGTAGATTATCGCCTCGGGGTTTATCGCGTGAACCGCGTTTTCAACCTCCTGCATCGTAGCGAGGTCGTGCAGACCCATAAGGTCAAATCTGAATCCGTCGAGGTCATACTCCTCTGCCCAGTAGCTCACGGAGTCAACCATAAACTTACCGTACATATAGCGCTCGGACGCGGTATCGTTGCCGCAGCCGGATGCCGAGGAATTTGCTCCCGTGGCGGTGTATCTGTAATAGTAGTAAGGAACTATCTTGTTAAAGGAGCTGTTCGCGTCGTAGGTATGGTTATATACGACGTCCATAACGACGCCGATGCCCGCATCGTGCAGAGCCTGTACCATCGCCTTGTATTCCCTGATTCTGACCTCGCCGTCGTACGGGTCGGTGGAATAGCTTCCCTCGGGAACGTTATAGTTCTTGGGATCGTAGCCCCAGTTGAACTGGCTGTCGGGGTTAGCCTCGTCAACCGTCGCATAGTCATACACGGGAAGAAGGTGGACGTGGGTGATGCCGAGCTCTACGAGATAGTCGACGCCGACGCTCTGTCCGTGCTCGTTAACGAGTCCGCGCTCGGTGAATGCAAGATACTTGCCCTTGTACTGCGATGCGGCTATCTTGTTCGAGAAGTCTCTTACGTGCACCTCCCAGATAACTGCGTCGGAATAGGTCTTGATGCCTGTGGAGAAATCCGCGCCCCAGCCCTCGGGATTGGTGCGGGAGAGGTCGACTACCATACCACGGTTACCGTTGAGTCCCGCCGCCTTGGCGTAGGGGTCAACCGCCTCCTGCGTGCCTACGGAGGTGGTGACGGTGTAGGTGTAGTAGGTGCCGTGTCCGCACTTTGCCGTGTGGGACCAGACTCCCTTTTCGCCCTTTGTCATATCAACGCTCTCATAAGCCGAGCCGCCGTTACCTGCGGTGAACAGATTGAGCACCACGCGGGATGCGGTGGGCGCCCATACCTTGAAGGTGGTGTTCTCGCCGTTGATAACAGCGCCGAGGTCGTCTCCGTCATAGGTGTAGTTTTCAATGAAATAATCGCTGTCGAATACCTGCGTGGGAACTACCGCCTTTTCACCGTAGCCCTCTATAACGACGCGATAATTCTTGGAAATGTCGAGAGTTTCCTCAACCTCGATTATTCCGCTCGTGGTCTCCTTGCCCATATTCGAGATGCTGAGCACGGTGAGCTCCTTGTCGCCCTCATAGACCTTGACCTGCTTGTAGCTCGTGATGGCGGTCTTAGGGGTAACGTTATACTGAATGTTGTGGAAATCCTTCATTCCCGCAAGGGTGAATTTCTTTATCATTGTGAGAGTCTTTCCTCCGTCGGTGCTGGTGTACTGTGCCGCGTCGCCGCTCTTCAGATAAATGAAGGTTTCCTCACCCTCGATTACTGCGAAGCGGTCCTCGCTGGTTGCATCCTTGGTTGCCTCGCCCCAGGACGATCCGCCGGGCTCGGAGCAATTCGTTCTGACGATAAATCCTATCTGCTCAATTCCCTCGGGAACGTTGAGCACGACCTTAGCGCCGTAGTCGCAGGGATGCATTATGTATCCGCTTCCCTCCTTGCCGTCCCACCACGCCCATACGTCGCAGTTTTCAATAACGCCGGGGTGCGACCAATAGAAGGTTATCTGATTATAGCCCTCCTCCTTGGGAATGGTGTACTCGCCCTCGGGAATCTGCCATCCGCCGTCGGGCTTCTTTTCGGGCTCGTCGCCGTTGTTCTCGGCCGGCTTGCAGGCTGTCAGGGTAAGGGTAAGAAGCATTACAAGCACGAGAATGAGAGATACTATACGTGAGTGATTCTTTTTCATATCATTACCTCTTATATTATTTTATTCTTCTTTCTTGACAGGTGCTGTGGAATCGCGGAAAACAGGCTCGGTGAATATAGTCACGCGCTTGGTCTTGTGTCCCTTTATCGCCTGACGGAGAATGGTGAAGGCGTTCTCGCCGAGGGCAATGAAATCCTGCTTTACCGTCGTGAGAGAGGGTGTGAAGTACCTCGCTATATCCAGGTTATCAAATCCGCTGACCGACACGTCCTCGGGCACCGAGAGTCCGAGCGACCTCAGTCCGCCTATAAGTCCTATCGCGATAAGGTCGGACGCGCATACGACGGCTGTAACCTTCTTTTCCGCGAAGTACTCAGCCGCGGAAAGTCCGCACGCCTCGGTATAATTGCCGTATCTGACGTAGTCGCTGCGAAATTCGATATCTGCGTCGATAAGGCCTATAAGATAGCCCGAGAAGCGCTCGCGGGTAACGATAGACTCCTTATCTCCTCCGAGGAAGCCAATTTTCCTGTGACCGAGCTTCACAAGATGCTCCACGATGGCCGCGACCGAGTTGATGTTATCGCTTCCGATGCAGGACACTCTCGGGTTGTTGACATAGGAATCCATAAGCATAGCAGGCACGCCGGGCGTTTCCAGCTCCTTGATAATCGCGCTGTTGAGCTTGGTGCCGAGAATCATAAGTCCCGAGAAGTTGTTCTCGTTGCAGAGCTTTTTCAGGTTTGGCGGGTTTTTGTCCGTGCAATGCTCTATGACAACCTCATAGTGATAGGCGTTCGCCGCGCGCTGAAAGCCCGTCAGCACAGGATAGCCTACCTGTGAGTTGCTGTGAGAGTCCATATTCTCGAAAAGAACGCAGATTCTCTTTGACACGTTGCTCCGATGGAGAGAAAAGCCAACCGTCCTGGCATAATTCTGGACCCTGCTTCGCGTAGCCGCGCTGACGTCTGACGCGTTGTTGAGCGCCTTCGATACCGTGCTGACCGAAAGTCCGAGCGCCGCCGCTATCTCCTTGATAGTCATAGTTTTCACCTCTTTTATCTACATATTTTTTTCTTTCTTCATTCGCAGCTGAGCCCCGGGGGAGCCTGCTGCATCCTATTTCATTATAACACATATTTTTCAATTTACAATGTTTTTTTCGAAAAAATTCATCGCAGTTTTTTTATTTGCAAGGAAAATTCTCGCGTTAATTTATAAATATTTTCGGGAGAAAAAACGCACTTGACAGCCTTGTTCTTTTGTGCTAGAATGATTTTATTCTTCGAAAGTTTTCGAAAAAACGCATTTTTACCCAAGGGGGATTTTATTATGAAAGAGAGATTTGCAGGAGTTCTTCTACCTGTTACGGCATTGCCCTCGCCATACGGCGTCGGCTCATTTGGCAAGGAAGCCCGTCGCTTCGTCGATTTCCTCGCGAGGTCGGGACAGAAGATATGGCAGGTTCTGCCGCTCGTTCCGACAGGCTACGGCGACTCCCCGTACTCCTCCTCCTGCGCGACCGCAGGAAGCCCCTACCTTATAGATATCGACACTCTCATAGCTGAGGGACTTATCACCCCCAAGGAGGCTGAGGAATATAGCTGTGAGGTCGACACTCCCGAGCACTCGGGCGGAAGAGTCAGCTACGAGGCTCTGTTTTATCGCAGAATTCCGCTGTTGAAGATAGCCTTTTCCCACTTTGACAAATCGAGCCCCGATTTTCTCGCCTTCGTTGAGAGGGGAGATTTCGTGGATTTCTCTCTCTTTATGGCGCTGAAGGAGAGCCACTCCTGGCAGGCGCTCAGCCGTTGGGATATAAGATACAGAAAAAGAGACCCCGAGGCTATCGCGGAGTTCGTATCCGAAAACGAGGAGCTGATACTCTTCTGGCAGTTCACTCAGTACGAGTTTTTCCGCCAGTGGCAGGCTCTCAAGGCGTACGCCAACGAGCGCGGAGTACAGATAATGGGAGATATGCCGCTCTACGTTTCCGAGGACAGCGCGGAGGTCTGGGCGCATCCCGAGCTCTTCCTGCTCGACGGCGAGGGCTTCCCCGCAGAGGTTGCGGGTGTTCCTCCGGATTACTTCAGCGAGGACGGTCAGCTCTGGGGCAATCCCCTCTACAACTGGGAGAGGATGCGCGAGGACGGCTATGCCTGGTGGACAGACAGGCTGAAGCGTGCGCTGTCGATGTACGACGTGGTGAGAATCGACCACTTCCGCGGCTTCGACAGATTCTATGCAATTCCCGCCGGCAACACCAACGCGAGAATAGGAAAATGGTACGACGGTCCCAAGGAGGCGCTCTTTGAGGATAAGCTCGACTGGAGGATAGTCGCGGAGGACCTCGGAGTTCTCGACGAGGGAGTGTACCGCCTGATGCGAAACACGGGCTATCCCAGAATGAAGATTCTCGAATTTGCATTCGACGGGAATCCCGAGCACGAGTTCAAGCCCTCGAATTACGACGAGAACTGCGTTGCCTACACGGGCACTCACGATAACGCTACCTTTATCGAGTTCATACGCGATATGGGTGACAAGCAGAGAAAAATATTCTACACCGACCTTGCGGCAGAGTGCAGAAAATTCGGCATAAGCTTCAGGTGGAATCCCTCTCGGATTGATAGCGAGAGGACTATGCAGCGAGCGAGAAGGACTGTTATCAGGATAGCCTATCTCAGCCGCGCGAAATACGTTATACTTCCCCTCCAGGACCTTCTCGGTCTGGGCGGCGAGGCAAGAATGAATCTGCCCGGAACGCTCGGCGTGCAGAACTGGAGCTGGAGATACGGGAGCGATATGCTGACGGACGGACTCGCGGCAGAGCTCTCCGAGCTGGCAGAGCTCGCTAAAAGATAAAAGGACGGCAATGGAGCACTCAGATGGAAAAAAATAAATGGATAAAAAGGGTCTGTGACATTCTTCTAGCTAACGACGGAGTAACCCTGGAGGAGGCAGACGCGCCCGCGCTGTACAGAGCGGTGAGCCGCGCGACTATGGCGGAGATTCATCCGACCTGGAGAAAATGCAGAGACAAGAAGAAAAAGAGGGTCGGCTACCTCTCTGCGGAGTTTCTGCTCGGAAGGGCTATACACTCCAACCTCTACAATCTAGGAAAGCTCGACAAGGTCAAGGAGTGGCTCGGCGAGCGCGGGGTGGACTTCACTCTCTTTGAGGAAATTGAGGACGCGGCGCTCGGAAACGGCGGACTCGGACGCCTTGCGGCGTGCTATCTCGAGTCGGGCGCGACGGTTGGAATCCCTCTCGACGGCTACGGCATAAGATACAGATACGGTCTTTTCCGCCAGACCTTTGTCAGCGGCTTTCAGAAGGAGGAGGCTGACGATTGGCAGAGATGCGGCGACCCGTGGAGCTACCGCAGAGAGAGCGAGAGCGTTGAGGTAGAGTTTTCCGATTTCACAGTACGCGCCGTGCCCTACGATACGCCCGTCATCGGCTACGGCGGAAAAACGGTCAACACATTAAGACTCTGGCAGAGCGAGGAGCCGAGGGGCTTTGACTTCGAGGCGTTCGACGCTATGCAGACGGACAGGATAGCTAAGAGCAGAATGAACTGCGAGAGCATAACCTACGCTCTGTACCCCAACGATTCTACCGAGAGAGGCAGGCTGTTAAGGCTGCGCCAGGAGTATTTCTTCACCTCGGCGACGATACAGGACATCATCCGCAAGCACAAGCGCGAGGGGCTTCCGATAGAAAGGCTCGGCGAGTATATCACCCTCCAGCTCAACGACACGCACCCCGTGTTCGCAGTGCCCGAGATGATTCGCCTTCTGATGAAGGAAGGACTCGACTTCGAGGCGGCGTTCGTCATCGCGCGCTCGGTATTTAATTTCACCAACCACACCATTCTCGGCGAGGCGCTCGAGTGCTGGGATATGAAAAGAGTACGCAAGCTCATTCCCAAAATCGCCTCTATCCTCGTCCGTATGCAGAGGCGCTTGGAGCGCGAGCTGCCCGATGGGGGGCTGTTTCTTATCAAGGACGGGAGAGTACATATGGCTAACGTCGCTATCTACGCGGGCAGCAGGGTTAACGGCGTCGCCGCCCTGCACACCGAGATTCTCAAGGAGAGCACCTTCCGCGACTGGTACGCGCATTACCCCGAGCGCTTCCTCAACGTTACCAACGGAGTAACGCCCCGCCGCTGGCTCGCCCTATGCAACCCTCAGCTTTCAGACCTCATCACCCGCAGGATTGGCGACGGCTGGCAGAACGACCTTGAGCGCCTTCGTGAGCTTGGAAAATTCGCCACCGACCCCGAAACACGCGCGGAGTTTTTCAGAATCAAGCAGGAGAAAAAGGCGGAGCTCTCGGCGCATATATATAAGAAGGAGGGAATTCTTCTGCCGCCCGAGTTTATATTCGACGTGCAGGCGAAAAGACTCCACGAATATAAGCGTCAGCTTCTCAACGCCTTCTCAATTCTGTACTACTACTTCAGATTGAAGGACGGACTTGAGCCCGACTTCAAGCCCACCGCCTTCATCTTCGGCGCCAAGGCGGCTCCCGCCTATTATATGGCGAAGGCTATTATCAAGTTTATCAAGTCCATAGCAGAGCTCGTCAACAACGACGAGGACGTCAAGGACAAAATGCGCGTCGTGTTCGTAACCGATTACAACGTCTCCTACGCGGAAAAGATTATGCCCGCCGCTGACATCTCGGAGCAGATATCTATGGCAGGTATGGAGGCGAGCGGAACGGGCAATATGAAATTTATGCTCAACGGAACGGTTACGCTCGGAACGATGGACGGAGCCAACGTCGAAATCTGCGAGGAGGCGGGCATCGAGAACGAGTACATCTTCGGCGCGACGGTCGACGAGGTCAAAAGAGTCAAGGAAAACTACGACCCGCTCGCCATCTACAACGCCGACCCCGAGCTTCGCCGCATAGTCGACACGCTGGACGACGGAACCTTCGACGACAACGGCACGGGTATGCTGAAGGCGCTCAAGGGCTCGCTTTTCGGCGGCTGGAGCAAGGACCACTATCTCGTTCTCCACGACTTCCGTGACTACGTCCGTGTGAAATCCAAGCTTATTGGGGATTACGGCACCGACGAGTTCATATCAAAGTGCATTCGCAACACCGCAAGCGGAGGAAAATTCTCCTCCGACCGCTCGATTCTCGACTATGCAAGGGACGTGTGGAAAATATAGTCCGAAAATTTTCGAAAATAAATCGAAATTTTTGCACAGATTGTATGAATAATTTTCCCATTTTTGTGCACAAGGTCAAAAATATGAAATACGCTTGACTTTTCTTTGTTGAGGTTGTATTATAATTATGAGGTATACACCTTAACGGGTATTTTTCATCCTCGAAAATCTAGCCGAAAGGCAATTAAATAACAAGGAGAAAAACAATGAAAAGATTCTTATCTATCCTGGCACTTGTTATGGTGCTCGCGCTCTGTGTTGTAGGCTTCGCTTCCTGCGGCAACAACGACACCCCCGACGAGCCCAATAACGGCGGCGACGATAAGGTTACCGTTTCCTGGTATCAGGGAAGCAAGCTCCTCAAGGAAGAGGAGATTACAAAGGGCTCCAAGGTTACCGCTTGGACTCCCGCAGCAGTTGAAGGAAAGGATTTCACCGGTTGGTACGCTGAGGCTTCTCTTACCCAGGAGTTCGATTTTGACGCGGCTATCAACGCTGACACCGACATCTTCGCTAAGTACACCAGTAACGTATTCGTAGAGGATACCAAGTCCTACTACCTCATCGGTACCGGCTCGGGCGATATGAAGCAGAGTGGCTGGAATCACGATAATTCAATGCAGCACCTCGTTATGACCAAGACCGAGAACGCAACCGCTAACGTATACGAGATTCAGATTCTTATGTACGCAGGCGACGCATTCCAGATCTGCTACGGCGGAACCTATGACGGTCAGGTTGGTATCGGTTACGTTCCCGGCGTTGAGTACGCTGCAGGTACTAACAGATACGACAACAACACTTATGAGGCAGCAGACAAGAAGTACGCGACCGTCAAGGATCAGGACGGCAACGTTATCTTCGAGGGACACGACGAGTTCAACAAGGAATATTGGACCTGGAACGTATTCCTTGCTGCAGGTCAGGACGGTGTCTACAAGATCATTTACACCACCTATCCCGATCATCCCGGCGACAACACCATCACCTACGAGCTCGTTGAAAAGAGAGAGCCTCTTGCAGTTACTCACGAAATGTACGTTTGCGGTACAGTTTCCGAGTGGGGCTTCGACGAGAACTATATGATGACTCCCGATGACACTAAGGAAAACTTCTCTTACCTTCTCAACATCAGTGAGGCGGCTCAGATTAAGCTTCGCAACAAGATCGGCGACGTTTGGTACGGAGCTGAAAAGATCACCGTAGTTAACGATTGCGGTGTATGGAACGAGGACGGCAACCTTGCTCTTGAGGCAGGCGTCTACAAGATCAGCTACAGCGTAGCTACCGACACCGCGACCGTAGAGGCTGTTGCAAAGTCCTTCTGGCTTGCAGGCGTTATCAACGGCACTGACTGCTGGAACTGCGCGTCCGGCGTAGAGTTTGAAAAGGTTAACGATACTACCTACAAGGCATACTACACATTCACCGAGGCTGACACCAAGACAGATTGGATGACCGGCTTCGTTGGCGCGTGCAAGGCTACATACGGCTATGCAGGCTGGGATGCTGAATTCTGGTTCGGCAACGCTACCGACGGCGAAAACGTAACTATTGACTCCTACGGTCTGTACGAGCTCGTTCTCACTCTCAACAACCCTGAGGACCTTTCTCTCGGCGGCACTCTCGTAGCTACCAAGCTTGAGGGCTACTTCCTCGTAGGTACCATCGGCGACGGTGACACCTGGAGAGCAGAGTCCCAGAACAAGATTGAGGTTGCTGAGGGCGCAGAGGTTACCACCGAGTACACCTGGACCGAGAAGGACAAAGCTGATTGGCTCGGCGCTGAACAGATCTCCGCTATCAAGATCATCAACGTTGCAGAAGACGGTACCATTACCTGGTACGGCGCGGCAAGTGGTGATAACGTTATCATTTCCGAGCTTGGCACCTACTCCATCACTCTCGTAGATGGCGCTGTCGTAGCAACCAAGCAGTAATAACTCAATTAGCAAATCTTTGCGGGGTTGGGCTCTGCCCCGCCCCGCATTTCAAATCTATGATAAGGAGAAAATTCAATGAAAAAGCTTAGAATTCTTTCCCTCATCCTCGCTCTTGCAACAATCGTCCTTGCATTTACCGCGTGCGGCGGAAACGACACCCCCGCAGGCTCGGGCTCGGGCGAAAAGACCAAGGTAACTCTTACCGTCTGGGGAGCACAAGAGGATCAGGAAATGCTCAGAGTAATGTGTAACGCATTCGCAGCAGCTAACCCCGACAAGGAATACAAGTTCCTCTACGGCGTTCAGGGCGAGGGCGACGCGGCTGACAAGGTGCTCGGCGACGTAACCTCCGGCCCCGACGTTTTTTCCTTTGCTAGCGACCAGATTAACAAGCTCATCGCAGGCGGCGCGCTTGCGCGTATCGGCGGTCAGGCTGAACAGGACGTCAAGGCTAACAACTCCGCGACCTCGGTTGACGCGGCTACCATCACCGTCAACGGTGAGGACCAGCTCTACGCTTATCCCTGCACAGAGGACAACACCCTCTTCCTCTACTATGACAAGTCTGTTATAGGCGACGATGAGGTTGACACTCTCGACGAGCTTCTCGACGCTGCTGATAAGGCAGGCAGAAAGGTTCACTTCAAGCTCAACGACGACGGCTGGTATCTTTCCAGCTTCTTCTTCGCATATCCCGAGCTCAAGTATGACGTGGAATACGACGAGAATATGACCGAGACCGGCGTTGACATCAACTACAACAACGCGCAGGGTCTTGCAGTTATGAAGGCTCTGGTCAAGTACGTTAATCACCCCGCACTCGTCATCCAGACCGACGACAGTAAGCTTATCGCAGGCTTCACTCCCACAGCAGAGGGCAAGGTTGAGGCAGCGGCAGGCGTTTCGGGCACCTGGAACGCGCAGTCCATCGAGGGCTTGCTCGGCGAGAACATGGGCGTTGCTAAGCTTCCCACCGTTGAAATCGACGGCGAGCAGAAGCAGCTCACCACTTACATGGGCTGCAAGCTCATCGGTGTCAACGGCTACAGCCAGAACAAGCCTGAGGCTCACAAGCTCGCTCAGTGGCTCACCAACAAGGACAATCAGCTCCTCAGATTTGAGACCCGTGGCTTCGGTCCCTCCAACAAGGAGGTAGCAGCATCCGATGCGGTTGCTAACGACCCCGTTATCTCCGCAGTTATGGCTCAGGCTAAGTACAGCCGCGCTCAGAAGAGCGTTCCCGGCAACTACTGGACTCCTATGGGATCTCTTATCACTCCCTTCATCGAGCGCAAGGAGGCGGGCACTCTCGCCAGCTACACCGACGCGGAGCTCCAGGAGCTTCTGGACGCTCTGGTATCTCAGATAGCTAAATAACGATTTCTTTCCCGGGGACTGTTCACAGCAGCAGTCCCCATCTTAATAAACCAAGGGGGTCACTTATGGATCTCAGTTTTTATCGGATGACGCCGCTTCAGCGGTTTGTTCACAAGGCTAAAAGCCTTTTTAAAAATATCGGAAAGGGCTTCGTCGGCTTTTTCGTCAGGATTTACCGTGGCGTTATCGCCTTTTTCCTGAGCTTGGGGCGCGGCTTCAGAGAGTTTTTCAAAAACTTCTGGTACGGCGACGCGCTCACCAAGACCTCGCACCTTTTCATCGGTCTTAGTCACCTTTTCCGCGGTCAGATAGTCCGCGGTATCCTCTATCTGCTTCTCGAGTGCGCCTTCGCGCTGTATATGATATTCTTCGGCGGAAGGTATCTCGCTATGTGCTTTGAAAACTTCTTCACCGGCGGAAGCGTCGGACGCGCGGAAACGAGTGATTTCTGGAACGAGGAGCTTGGCATCTACGATAAGGTAGTCGGAGATAATTCCTTCCTTATCCTTCTGTACGGAATACTCACGCTGTTCGTTATCGCTTTCTTCCTCATCATCTACGTCAATGCGACAAGAGAAAGCTTCAATCTCGAGCAGTATCACATAATCGGCAAAAAGCCCAAGGGCTTCCGCTCGGATATAGACGGTCTTCTTGACAACAAGTTCCACCTCACCCTGCTCTCCCTGCCTATGCTGGGTCTGTTCTTATTCACCATAGTGCCGCTGGTGACGATGATACTTATCGCCTTCACTAACTACGACGCGGCG
This sequence comes from Clostridia bacterium, assembly GCA_017467165.1. Lineage (GTDB taxonomy): Bacteria > Bacillota > Clostridia > Oscillospirales > CAG-272 > UBA1740. The sequence continues at coordinate 21,975 of JAFTST010000003.1, forward strand.
CACGAGGTGCCCCAGCATCTGTTTCAATGGGTCGGCTTCGAGAACTTCAGCAACCTTTTCGCAGGAAATTCGAAGCTCGGCGAGACCTTCTGGCGAGTGCTCGGCTGGACGCTCATCTGGGCGGTGCTTGCAACCTTCACAAGCTACATATTCGGTATGCTGCTCGCGATGCTCATCAACAGAAAGGGCATCAGGCTCAAGAAGCTATACAGAACGCTTTTCGTAGCTACCATAGCCGTTCCGCAGTTCGTTTCCCTGCTCATTATGTCAAAGATGCTTGACACGGGCGGCGGTATTCTCGGCTCGGGCGGCGGTATCATCACTCAGCTTATCGAGTCGCTGTTCAACTATCACCTGAAGTTCGGTATTGATATCAATACAACCCGTATCTGTATAGTTCTCGTCAATATGTGGATAGGTGTTCCTTACAGTATGCTTATGTGCTCGGGTATCCTTATGAATATCCCGAACGACCTGTACGAGTCCGCGCGAATAGACGGCGCATCTCCCGCAAGACGCTTCTTCAAAATCACCCTTCCCTATATGCTTTTCGTTACCGGTCCCTATCTTATCACCCAATTTATCGGTAACATCAACAACTTTAACGTAATCTACCTTCTCAGCGGAGGCGGCCCCGGCGACATTATGCTCTACACGGACGGAGCGAAGGGTACCGACCTTCTTATAACCTGGCTATATAAGCTCTCCTTGGGCGTGGACAGAAATTATAAGCTGGCGTCTGTGATAGGTATTCTCGTATTTGTAATTTCCGCCGTATTCAGTCTTGTCGTCTATAACAAGTCGTCGGCGGTGAAAGGGGAGGATAATTTCCAATGACAGAAAAGAATACTGTTTCTACCGAGAGCGCGAAGGATACCGAGCTCACGAATTGGCAGAAAATCGACAGAATGGAAGCAGAGCTGTCAAGCAATAAGCCGAAGAAAAAGCGCCGCGGCGGTATGAAGTTCAGAAGAATTTTCGGCGATACTGTCGGACAGACGGTGCTTACCGTGCTGTCTATACTCTGGATAATCCCTCTTTTCTACCTTTTCGTGCAGTCCTTCCGAAAGGAGCCCGGCGCGTGGTCTCCCACATTCTTCCCGCAGGAATGGACCTTTGACAACTACATTCGTCTTTTCAAGGAAACGAAGTTCCTTCAATGGTACGGAAACACCCTGCTTATCGCGGTGTGCAGCTGTATTATCACCGCTGTGTTCGTTCTGTCGGTAGCCTACGCCTTCAGCCGTATGAAGTTCAGGGCGAGAAAGCCGATGATGAATATAATGCTCATTCTCGGAATGTTCCCGGGATTTATGAGTATGTCCGCGGTATATTTCCTTCTCAAGGTTCTTCTTCCCAACAACTATCAGTCGCACCTCAGCCTGATAATCGTCTATTCGGCAGGCGCGGCACTCAGCTACTACATAGCGAAGGGATTTTTCGACACGGTGCCGAAGTCGCTTGACGAGGCGGCGAGAATCGACGGAGCGTCCCGCTTCAGAACCTTCTACAAGATTATCCTTCCGCTCAGTAAATCCATCATAATTTACACCATTCTCGTTTCCTTCATCTCCCCCTGGTGCGACTACATATTCGTGTCCTACATTATGGCGGGCGTGCCCGACACGGGAATGTACACCGTCTCTCTCGGTATGTACAAGTGGCTCGAGCGAGAAATGATACAGCAATACTTCACCACCTTCTGCGCCGCCGCTGTCATAGTCGCGACACCTATAACCGGTCTTTTCATGTGGCTGCAGAAGTACTACGTCGAGGGTGTAACCGGCGGCGCGGTCAAGGGATAAGGAGAGGTTATGAAAAAGCTGATTTCAATATTACTCCTTCTCTCTCTTATGATAAGCGTCCTGTCGCTCGTCGGCTGCGGCCCGAAGAATGACGAGGAGGACGACAAGGTCGAGCTCAATATCATCGACGACAAGTACCGGAACTGGTACGAGATATTCGTGCACAGCTTCTACGATACGAACAACGACGGCATCGGCGACCTTAACGGCGTCACAGCGAAGCTCGATTATATCAAGGAGATGGGCTTTAACGGAATATGGCTCATGCCTATCCATCCCTCGCCCACCTATCACAAGTACGACGTGACCGACTACTACGCGATAGACCCCGATTATGGCACGCTCGAGGACTTCAGGACCCTCGTTGACGAGGCGCACGAGCGCGGCATCAGAGTAATTATCGACCTCGTCGTCAATCACACGAGCAACAGCCACCCCTGGTTCACCGAGGCGTGCAACTATATCCGAAAGAACGGCAGCGTCGGCGGCGAGTGGGGCGACTTCTACAACTTCAAGATAACCCAGGGCGGCGCGTATCACAGCGTATCGGGTACTCAGTACTCCTACGAGGGTCAGTTCTGGAGCGGTATGCCCGACCTCAACCTCAACAGCACTAAGGTTCGCGAGGAAATCGTCAATATAATGAGCTATTGGATTGAGGACTACGGAGTCGACGGCTTCCGTCTTGATGCGGTAACAAGCTACTACACAGGCAACATCCAGGGCAACATTGACTTCCTTTCCTGGCTCAACACCGAGGCGAAGAGGATTAACCCCGACACCTACATCGTAGGCGAGGCTTGGGTAACGGACGACTACACCATCGACCGCTACTATGAGAGCGGCTGCGACAGCTTCTTCCTCTTCACAGGTTCTCAGGCGGGCGGCACAATCGCCACCGCGGTCAAGCACGGCAGCGGAAAGGCCGTGGGCGAGCTGTTCGAAAAGCTGCAAGAAACCTACGGCGACGCTATTTTAGCCCCCTTCCTCGGCAATCACGACACCATGCGCCCGGGTAGCTTTATGCCAGGCGCGGAAAATCTCAAGATGGCGGCGGGCGTTCTTTCAATGATGAACGGCGGCACCTTCGTCTACTACGGCGAGGAGATTGGTATGATAAGCAAGGGCGGAAATAACTCCGACCCCGCCAAGCGCATAGCGATGAAGTGGGAGGCGAAGAACATCTACGAGGGCTGCTGTTACCTGCCGCCCGAGAACACGCCCGTTGACGAAACCTCATACTACTACCCCTCGGTAGCCGAGCAGTACGGCGACGAGAGCAGCATCCTGAGCTACTACAAGGAGGCGATGGAGCTACGCAACCGCTTCCCCTCGATAGCCAGAGGCGAGGTCGAGTATTATCCCAACGGACAAAACAACTACATCGCGGTTATCACCAAGGAGTATCAGGGCGAGAAAATCACTATCGTTTTCAATATGGACAGCTTCGAGCAGAGGGTTGTCCTCGATAAGGATATGCTCGGCTTCAGCGAGCTCGTAGGTGAGCTGTACGCCGCGGGCGGCGAATTTTCCTTCGATGAGAGCGGAGCGCTCATAATGCCCCCTCAATCGATAGCAATCTTTGAATAAGGAGAAAATATAATATGGCAAGCTTGTCACTAAAACATATTTTCAAGGTATATGACGGAGGCGTGAAGGCAGTTAACGACTTCTGTATGGACATAGAGGACAAGGAGTTTATCGTGTTCGTCGGCCCCTCAGGCTGCGGAAAGTCCACGACTCTGCGCATGATTGCCGGACTTGAGGAAATAACCGCGGGAGAGCTGCGTATCGACGATGAAATTGTCAACGACTACGAGCCCAAGGACCGTAACATAGCCATGGTTTTCCAGAACTACGCGCTCTATCCTCATATGAGCGTGTACGAGAATATGGCGTTCTCACTCAGGACGGCGCATATGCCGAACGAGTATATACACGACAAGGTTATGGAGGCGGCGGCAATCCTCGGTATCACCGAGTATCTCGACAGAAAGCCGAAGGCTCTGTCGGGCGGTCAGCGCCAGAGAGTCGCTCTCGGACGCGCTATCGTACGAAATCCCAAGGTGTTCCTTCTCGACGAGCCTCTCTCCAACCTGGACGCGAAGCTCCGCTCTGCTATGAGAGCCGAGATATCCCGTCTGCACGAGAAGCTCGGAACGACCTTCATCTACGTAACGCACGACCAGGTCGAGGCTATGACTATGGGCTCGCGCATCGTCGTTATGAAGGACGGCTTCGTTCAGCAGATTGATACCCCCATCAACCTTTACAAGTATCCCGGCAATATGTTCGTCGCGGGCTTCATCGGAACGCCTCAGATGAACTTCTTCGAGGGTACGGTAACCAAGACGGGCGACGAGGTCAGGTTCGCCCTCGACTGCGGCACGAACGTGGATATGAAGTATATCCAGGCGGATAAGGTTCCCGTCAAGTATATGGACGGAAAGCACAGGATTGTCTTCGGTATAAGACCCGACGACGTGCGCGTCAAGAACAGCACCAACTACGACGACGGCTCCTGGTCACCCGCGAGGGCTATCGTCAGCGTCGTTGAGGTTCTCGGCGGCGAAACGCTTCTGTACGCTAACCTCAACCTTGATGACCCCGACTGCGAGAGCAGCACTATCATTATCAAGGCGGATCCCGACACGGTAGCCCGTCGCGGCGACGTTATTGACATCGAGATTTCGAGAAGAAAGTTCCACGTTTTCGACAAGGAAACCGAAAAGAGCATCAGAAAGAGAATCCCCGATGAAAATATCATCAACGCCTCGGTAAGAGACGGAAGGCTCACCTTCGAGGGCCAGATATTCACCCTTCCCCCTGCAATCGAGTGCTCCGCGAGCGAGAACGCAGAAATATCCATGCCCATCAGCGCCCTGACTATTGGCGGCGGCTCGGGCAAGGCTACCGTTCAGTGGACAGAGAAGATAGGGGATAAGACCCTCTACTTCCTGAAGGTTGGCGAGGTCACTCTCTTCTCTCTCGAGGATGGCGAGGCGAAATACTCCGTCGGTGATGAAGTGGACTTCGATATTGACTTCACTATGATATCCTCCGAGGCTCTCGGAATAGCTCCCCTGCAGTTCACGAACACCCTCGACGGCAGCTTTTCCAAGGAGAAGAACAAGGAAACCAAGCTCTACGATTTCTATATGAATATCGGCGAGGCAAGGCTCGTTCCCACCGCTACCGTCTGCGAGAAAATCTTCGCCTGCAAGGGCAACAAGATATTCCACACGCCCCTCGAATACATAGTCGACGCGAGAGCTATCACCACAGCTCCTCACACCGAGGACAGAGAAAACGTCCTCACGGGCAGCGTCCTTGAGATACACGACTACACGAGCGCGAAATACGCCACCGTCGACGTCTACGGTCAGAAGCTCATCGCGGCATACGACGGCGCCGTAGGCGACACGGTCGACGTTACAATCCCCGTCGAGGCAATGACGATAAAGGATAAGACGATAGATATAATTATCGTGTAAGCCCTTCGGGATAACCCCGAGAGGAAAAAGACCTGATGAAAAATCATCAGGTCTTTTTTTGACAGACTGCGCCAAATTATGATACACGGGTTCAATCTAAAAGAATAATCTCACAGGGCTTTCCCACCCTTTCGGCATATTTTTTTGACCGATAGCGTTCCCCTTGACCTCCCGTCCCAGAAGGCTATAATTTTATCCGAATAATCCACTTTTTTTTGTTTCTCACGATTGGCGCGGCACGACCGTACCTCTCATATTGAGGCAAAAAAACAGTCAGCTTAAGCCACGTCCCGCGTGGACGTCGGGCATTATTCTTATCTTGGAGGAGGAGAACTCCTCCATATCGCACACCGCGCGTATCTGCTCGACCGCGTTCTCGCCAATCGTGCCTGCAAAGCATCTGGCGGTGTTGTATTTTCCCACTATTTCTGTCATTTTGTAAACCTTTCTTGACATAGATTGTGCGGTTATGGCTGAATTAACCCGATTTCAGTCTTTCCGCATACCAGAGAAGAAAGCCCCTGATATATTCCTCCCTCGGTGTTATAACCTCTATATCCACCGAAGGATTATTCTCTGTATATCGAATAAGCGCCTCTGAAAGATTCTCGCGCGAGGCCATATAGTCGCGGACTATATACTCGACTGACGCGCCAAGCCTGTACAGCAGAGCGGCGCTGACGACTCCCGTGCGGTCCTTGCCCGCGGAACAGAAATACAGCGCACCCGTGTCAAGAGAAAGGAGAAAATCGACAAGCCAATCGAGCTTCCCGTCAGCCATAGCGATATATGACGCTGTGACATCATCCATCGACGCGGGTATCCTATCCCCACCCGTGAGGGCGACCTTCATATATGAGAAGCGTCCATCCTCCGACAGAGGACAGGGCTTGGCTGTGATTTCCGACTCGGTTCTCAAATCAACCACGGTGGTTATCCCGTTGCCAATAAGCCACTCCCTCTCACTCTCGCTCACAGTCAAGGGTAGGTCGCTGCGGATATACTTCAGACTGTCCTCAAGTATCGGTCGGGTGTTTTTCGTCGACTCAAATATTTTCATACATTCTCACCCACAAAGACTCTCTATGGCGGCAGTCAGTCCTCTCATTATTTCGCTCATATCTATCGACGGCTCCCTTCCCTGCTCACTTGAGTATGGGATATGGATAAATCCAACCCTCACGTCGCTCCCCTCAAAATGAGCGAGCAGACTGTAGAAAAGGTCGTTGCAGACGTACGCCCCGGCAGACATAGAGAGCTCCGACTTGACTCCCGCTTTCCCTATCGCCTCGGTCATTTTTCTTGGGCACGCGGTGGAAAAATATGCCTCTCTCTCGCCCGGGATAACAGGCTCATCCTTCGGCTGATTTCCCGCGTTATCGGGTATTTTCGCATAGCGAAGATTGACACCCAGAAGCTCGGGGGTTATAGCGCTCCTGCCGCCCGCCTGACCTATACACAGTATGGCGTGGGGGTGTGATTTTTCAGCCGCGCTGATAGCCATCTCTGCAGCCAAGCCAAAGACGACGGGCAGCCTCAGCCTTGTAATTTCATATTCGCCTATTCTCTCGGGCAGCCCTGACACCGCCTCCCAGGACGGATTAATCACCTCGCCGCCAAATGGCTCGAAGCCTGTCAATAATAGTCTTTTCATTCTGCGCCACCTCTTTTTTCGTCTATTGTACCACACTTCTCGGCTCTTGTCCATACAGGGCGGTGAATTTGTTGTGATTGGCGAGCCTACCTTTTTTCATTCAGCCTGCCTGCATAACTCTCGCTCCCGTGGCTCAATATATAAAAAAGGAGTGAAAAATGGAAATTATCAAGGTTATTCTGACCTCGCTGTTATCGGTGGCGGCGCTTTTCGTTATCACTAAAATCATGGGGCACAAGCAGGTGGCGCAGCTCGACTTTTTTGACTACGTCAGCGGAATCACCATAGGCTCGATAGGCGCCGAGCTCGCAACCGAATTGGAATCCCCTTATAATCCTCTAATAGCGCTTGCAATCTACGGGCTGGCATCAACCCTACTCAACCTGCTCGCTCACAAGCTCCCGAAAACGAGAAAATATATCAACGGCTCTCCCACCATACTGATGAGCGGCGGCAAGCTGTACAGAAAAAATCTCAAGGCGGCGAAGCTGGACCTGTCCGAGCTTCTGCTCCTCTGTCGCGAGCAGGGCTACTTTGACCTCTCCGAGATACACACGGCGGTTTTCGAGCACAACGGCAGGCTCTCTATCCTACCCGTGTCAAAAAATCGCCCCCTTACCCCAAATGACCTTGGCATCGAGGTCGGGAACGCGCACGTCGGCGTAGAGCTGATAATGGACGGACGTGTTATGGGAGAAAATCTCAGGCGGCTTGGCCGTGATGAAAATTGGCTGGGAAGGAAGCTCAGGGAGCAGGGCTACAAGGACGAGAGAGATATATTCCTCGGCATCTTCCACGAGGAAAGGGACGAGCTGACGCTATATCCCAACGAGCCCTGACTTACAGGCTCTCACGGTGCATATCAGGGAAAAAGCGGCGGACTCGCCGCTTTTTCTGTCTTCTTATTTTTTCCCGCTCTGCGAAACAAGCTCTCCATTATCGTTAAGTGTTATGTAAGCCAAGGAGCGTATATCAAGTTTTCACTTGCATTTATCGCTCGGCTGTGGTACAATATAAAAAACAAATTAACTGAAGTATACATAGGAGAGAGTATGACAACCAAAAAGCTAAGGCTGAAAATATTCAAAAGAGATATGGACGCTCTTGTCAAGGAGTTCAACGAAGCGGTCTCGCGCGAGGAGTGGAATGACGCTATCGACGTGCTCCTCAGAATGCGCGACGCGGTTCTGATGAAGGGCTGGTTCCCGAAAATACAGCGAATTTATTTCAAGGAGTACAACAGGTGTCTTAACAAGGCGAAGCACCTCGGCTTCGTCGTCAATGACGAAAAGCTCCTACCTCACTATATGTCGACAACCAGAAAGGACGTCAAGCTGAGAGCCTCCGAGATAGCGCTCGAGCTGCTCCTTATGACGAACGACCTGAAGCGCGGAGAGGGTCTTTCCCCTGCTGTTGTCGGAAAATATCTCGCCCTGACCAAAGAGGTGAAGGAATACCTCGACTCCCCCGAGGGAGAGTATGCGAGGGGTCTTCGCGTCACCAAAAAGGGCAGAGTCGGAAAAATACTCGGCAGGTCGGTGAAGGCATACTACGAGGACCTTCTCGACGAGTGCCGCGAGCTTGGAATAATCTCAGACGCGTGTTAAATAGAAAGAGGTACAGCTTCGTTCTGTACCTCTTTTTGATTGGCTTTTCAGCCCTTCAATACCTGCCTGATAATCCACAGCTGCATACGCTTCGGCAGCGCGTTAAGCAAAAGAAGGAGCGGATTTCGGTTAATCGAGTAGGCGAAGCGTGGCTTTTTCTTCCTTAGCACACGCGCCACCCTCTTGGCGATAGCCTCGCAGGGCACGCTCCTCGCCTCGACCCGCTCGACTATGCTTTTAAATCGAGCGGCGTTGCAGGTGTAGAGCTCTGTCTTCTCGACGAAGCTCTCAAGAGCCCTGATAGACACTCCGAGCATACCCGTGTCAACCGCTCCCGAGCGGAGAACGCTCACCTGTATTCCGAGAAGCTGCAGCTCCATTCTCAAGGAATAGGCGTACTTATCCAGCGCCGCCTTGGTAACGGCGTATATTCCTGTGAAGGGCAGAGGGTCGAGCACCGCGAGCTCGCTGGTGGTTATAATTATCCTCGAGCCTCTGTCAAGCAGGGGCAGAAGCAACTTATTGACTAGAAAAACTCCCCCGAGATTAACCCTGAATATCCTCTCGGCGTCGGCGGTGTCCATCTCCACCAGAGAGTCGAGCATATAGACCCCTGCGAAGTGAATTATAGCGAAAATTTTCTCGCACTCGGCTTGTATTTTATCAAGCGCGGCTCTGACGCTCTCCTCGTCGGTGACGTCGGTCTCGATGGGCGTTATTCCCTCTCCCAGCTCCTCGGTCACTCTGTCGAGCGCGAAAACCCGAAATCCCATCTCAGAAAGAGCAAGAGCTGTCGCCCTTCCCATTCCGCCAAACGCTCCCGTTATAACCACAGCACAGTCCATTGAAAATCCTTCCTTTCAAAAAAGCTCTATCCAAGCGTAGTATATCACACACCTCGCTTTCTTTCAAGAATCCGACCGATATTTTCTATCCTCGACAGAAAGAAACGGTTATTGACAACACCGAGTGCGCTCTGCTATAATATATATAATATAACGCGCGTGCCTAAATTAAAATAACGGAGTGCGAAATGAAAAGAGGCAAGAAGTCAAAGAAGAAAATAGGAAAGGTCAATTCCCTTCTCTATTCGATTCTATACCCGATATTCAGGCTGAAATACACAAGAAAGTATCACATAACCTATGACAACGAGATAGCCAAGAGCATCAAGGGTCCCGCGATAGTTATCGCGACGCACACCTCAGACCAAGACCATATACTCTCGGCGCTGACGCTGTATCCCGTGCGTCCTACCTACATAGTCAGCGAGCATTTCATGCGCAACCGCTCGACCGCCCGACTTTTGAGGCTGATGCACGTCATAACCAAAAAGATGTTCACCCCCGACGTATCGACTATAATGAATATATACAGAGCGAAAAATGAAAACGCGGTTATAGTCATATTTCCCGAGGGCAGACTCTCCTGCTACGGTCACACGCTTCCTGTCACCGAGGGAACCGCGGAGCTTATCAAGAAGCTCGGAGTCGACCTGTATCTCTGGAAGGCGGAGGGCGCATACCTCACCTTCCCCAAGTGGAGAGAAAAGGGAGGCGACAGAGTCGGAAAAATCCACTCCACACTCAAGCTCCTGCTCTCCTCCGACGAGGTTAAGGAAAAGGGTGTCGAGGAAATCAAATCTCTCACCGAGCTCGCTATTCTCCACGATGACGAGCTGGCTATGGAGGGTGTGGAATACAAGTGCTCTGATATGTCGCTCGGCGTTGATAAAATCCTTTTCAAGTGTCCGGAGTGCCATAGCGACGGCAAAATTACCGCAGGGAACGGACACATCAGGTGCGAATGCGGTCTTGACGCGACGCTCGACTCGAAATACAGGCTTCACGGCGTGCGCTTCGGACGGGTCAACGAGTGGTTTGAGTGGCAGCAGGCAGAAATAGATACCGAGGGTGGCTCGCTTCACTCAAGAGTCAGGCTCGGCTGCTGCGGCGATGACGGATATATGGACAGCCACGCGGGAGAGGGCGAGGCGTATATCGACAAGGATATATTCAGGCTCACGGGCGAGATGCACGGCGAGAGGGTTGACTTCTCGGTAAGCTCTGACAGACTCGGCGCATTTCCTATAACCCCGGGAGATCACTTTGACGTCTACCACGACGGAAGGCTGATATACGTATATCCCGAGCCAGACCAGCGAGAGGCGGTAAGGTGGGTATGCTTCCTTGATAAGCTGAACTCCGATAGAAAAAAGGAGACGGTGAGCGCCGTCTCGGATTAACAGATATATCAGAATACACAGTATATAGAAAAAGAGCTGTCGCCGGCGCCCGAATGAGTGCTTCTGACAGCTCTTTAATTTTCAGCTTACCTCTCTCAGGCAGAGTAAGAAATTACGGAGCCTGGTAGGTGTGAGTCTCTGCAGATCTCTTGCAGGCGAAGCATACCTTAACGCTGTTGATACCGTCCTCGAGGGTTGCAACAGAGGGGCCTGTTCCCTGCATAACGTCGATGAAGCTGCGAACGAGATAATCGTCGCCGCCGCTGTGTCCGTGCTTGTTGGGCAGAGTGATGGTCTCAACCTTGTCGGAATAGTGGTCGATGAAGGTGATAGTAGAGGTGTTGAAGTCGAACTCAAGGGTTCCCTTGACTCCTACGAAGCGAGCGCCTCTCTTTCCTGCGGACTTTCTGACGATGAAGTTCTGGGAATATACAACGTGCAGACCGTTCTTGTACTCAAGAATAACGGTTCCGCTGTCCTGGTTACCCGTATCGGTAGCGTAGCAGCAGTATGCGCCGTACTCGGTGTCAATGTAGGAGAGATACTGAGCGCTCTCGGGACAGGTCTCATACTCGGGGCACTCCTTGCAGGTGAGGCCTGCGGGCTTGTCACCCTTGAAGACCATCTTGGACTCCATAGCGCATACAGACACGGGAAGGCCGAGTCCGAGAATGTTGGTTATGTAGTCAAGGTCGTGGGTAGCCTTGGTTACCCAGAGTCCGCCGGTGCGCTTATCATCGCGGTACCAGCCGTGATAATATACTCTGCCGTAGTTAACGTTATTGATGGCCTGAACGTGAGCTATCTCGCCGATAATTCCGCTGTCAAGCATTTCCTTGACCTTCATAACTATATCGGTTATACGAAGGGGGAAGGAAACGACGGTCTTCTCGTTCATCGTAGGAAGGATAGTCTCAAGCTCGCGAAGCTGCTCCTCGTTGATGGAAACGGGCTTCTCAAGGAAAAGAGGAAGTCCATACTTCTCTACGAGAAGGGCATACTTGGTGTGAAGGTCACAGCTGGTGCCGATGATAACGCCGTCGAGCTTCTCGTTCTTCAGCATTTCCTCTGCGTCAACGTAGTAGTGACAGTTCGGTAAATCCTCAGCGTGCAGCTCCTTGATAGTCTCCCATTTCGGATCCGCGATAGCTACGAGCTCGCATCCGCCAACAGGCACGAACATATTGGTCCAGAGGTGATTGCTTCTGTTACCGTATCCAATAAAACCAACCTTTAACATAATTTTCTCCCTTGTATAAAAATTTTTCGGTACATACATTATATCAAAGGGTGGAAGGGTGCGACAAGATAAAATCGATAAAAACATTTGACAAATCCGAAAGTTTTTTTGCCCGAGGTGTTGATTTTGGCGTTTTTCTCGGTTATAATTAGTCTTGTAGACTAAGCTTATGAAAAAGGAGGGGCGGACGTGGACAAGCAGATGCTCGAAAAATACCTCGGAAGCTTCGCTGAGCTGACGGGGCTGAAGGTTTCCCTGATGGACACACGCTATCGGGGAATAATAGTATGCGGCTACGACGCGGGAGAATACTGCACCATTCTGCACTCCTCCCAGAGGTGCCTCGAGGCGTGCATAGCCTCAAACTCCGAGGCGTTCAGAACGGCAGAGCAGACGAGGAGGCCCTACGTCTACCGCTGTCCCTTTGGCATCAAGGAAATGGTCGCTCCCGTCATAGAGGGCGACGCGGTGGTCGGCTATCTTATCGCAGGCCCTATTCTCGAAAACCGCGAGGAAAACGAGGAGCGTCTTCTTCGTCAGCTTGCCGAAAACGACCTCGACGCCGAGCAGGTCAGAGCGCCCGAGGTTATCAGCCGAATCCGCACCTACGACGAGGAGGGCGTGCGCTCGCTGTGCGATATGCTGTCCCTGATAGCAGAGCTTATCTCGCTCGACGGCTTTCTTCGCGACAGCGAAAAGACGGTTGGACAGCTGGTGAAGGATTACGTCAAGCGCAACCTGTCGAGGAAAATCACCCTCTCGGAGCTCAGCCTGCACGCGCACTGCAGCACGGTTACCCTGACCAAGCACTTCAAGGAGGAGTATAACATCACCGTCCTCGAGTACATAACCGAGAAAAAGCTCTCTCTTGCCGAAACGCTGCTTCTCGACTCCAGCCTATCGGTGACCGACATAGCCGAGAGGTGCGGCTTCTGCAGCACGGAGTACTTCTCAAGATGCTTCAAGAAAAGGTACGGAATGAGCCCCGTCAATTTCAGACGCAGAAAAACATAACCCGATAAGAAACGAAGGGTGCTGTGATTTCACAGCACCCTTTTAAAATTCGTGCGAGCCACGAAAATCAGGATTTATCACCCGACACACCGACACTATCGAGGAATTTTCTTGCCTGCCTGCGACTTTTCAGTACAATCGCTCTGACGCCCTCAGCCTCGCCAATCTGTCTGAGAAAATTTTTCCTGTTCTCCCTCCGGAAGCCGAGAGTACCGAGGAGGAATTTCATATCCAGCCGCTCAGGACACCCCTCGCACATATCGACTCGCGTTCTTCCGTAATTTCTTATCACTCTGGAAAGCACTCCGAAAAAGCAGACTATCCCCGGATAATCGAGGTAGATGACCGTATCGCAGTATCCGAGCCTCTCTGGCAGGCTCGAGCGCATATTTCCGTCGAGAATCCAGCTGTCCTTTTCCAGCTCCGCGCGCAGAAGCTCCAGAAACTCAGGCTTCCCTCTCGGCACCCAGCCATCCGTCCAATATAGCTTGTCAAGATGAATAACGGGTATTCCCAGAATTTCACCGAGCTCGCGCGAAAGAGTGGATTTTCCCGCGCCGTTGCCGCCTATTATCAGAACTCTTTTCATTCTCACGCCTCCTTCGTTTCGTCCTTTTCTATAACCTTGCCTCGACGCGTTTTTCGCAAATTAATAATTATACCCACCTACTCGGTAGGAATGGACGGCGCTACTATAATGCTCTATTCCGGCGGCGGAGCTCAGTACTCATGGATAGAAGATTATATCACCGAAGACGGCTCCCGTACAGTTACCATTGAGCTTGCTCTGTGCGACTGGAACGCCAAGGGCCTCAAGGGCTGTATTCTCGCTATCTACAACGAGGACGGCACCAAGACGCTCAACAAGTACAACTTCAAGAAATAATTTATATTCAGTATCCCACGCCTGCGGCAGTCTGTCGCAGGCGTTTTTTCGCCCGCTGATTCGCTCGCCTCACCTATTCTAAATTTATTCAACAGCCAACGTCCCTTTTCATCTTGACAAATTCCGCCCCATATCCTATAATTTATTCAGAAAAAACTGCGAGGTGACTATGAAAAACGACGGCGTTATGATTATAGGAATAGCGGGCGGCACGGGAAGCGGAAAAACCACGCTTGCCGAGCATATAGCAGAGGCTTTTGGCGACAAGGTCGCCGTTATCGCGCACGACAGCTACTACAGGGCGCAGAATGACCGCACCTATGAGGAAAGATGCGCGCAGAACTACGACCACCCCGACGCCTTCGAAACCGAGCTTCTCTGTCTGCACCTCGAGGAGCTGACCCACGGCAGAGCCGTGGACGTACCCGTGTATGATTATACCGTGCACAACCGCTCGGATAAGACTGTCAGGGTTGAGCCCCGCGCGGTTATAGTCCTCGAGGGAATACTGCTCTTTCACAGCGAGAGGCTGCGCGATATGATGGACCTTAAAATTTTCGTTGACACCGACGCCGACGAGCGAATTCTCCGCCGAATTATCCGCGACACCAAGGAGCGTGGCAGAACGCTCGACTCGGTCATACACCAATATCTCACCACGGTTAAGCCTATGCACGACGCCTTCGTCGAGCCCTACAAGAGATACGCCGACGTTATCGTTCCGGGCGGCGGCTCCAACCCCGTTGTGCTGGATATGATAATGGCGAGAATAACCAAGCAGCTCGCCGAAGCATAAGAACAGGAGAAAATATGTCACTTAGCGAAAATTTCAGAGAAGAATACCTCATTCTTCTGAAAAAATGCCTTGACACCGTCAGCGGGAGCAACAGGTACGACGCGCTGCTCAAGGAATACGAAGGCAGAAAAAAAGCGGCGGACGAGCGTCTTTTGGCGCTTGACGCTATATGCACGGACTGCGAATTGCTGATAGATAAGACGACAGGAGAGATAAAGTCCGATGCCGTCGCGCTTTTTGGCGAGGACGAGGAGCTTATGAGCTTGTTGAAAAGGCTGGGCGAATTACAGAGAATGAGGCTTGAGTTTTCAGAGGAGCGCGGCTGGGACGACGATCTTATAAACCACCTTGACTGTGTTGTCGCCATAAGCTACGTGAGCGAGTATGAAAAGAAAATCGTCGCGGAGCTTGGAAAAAAGGATGGCCTTGTCGTCATCTGCGAGGTGAAGCGCGAGGCGGTTAAGTATGAAAGGGAGCTTGGAATGACGTTCTACGCAGGCGACGTCGAGAGGCTGGAGGACCTTTTCAGAATAAGGACGCTCTACTCCCCCGCCCGTGAGATTGTTATAGGCGAGGAGGACAACCTCGACGAGTGCGAGCTCGTGCTTATAAGCGAGGGTGGCGAGGCTCTCAGATTCAAAAAGAGCGCGAGAATGACCCTTCGCGGCAGGGTGTATATCGAGCTTGAAATTCTCGAGGAGCTGAAGGTCAAGAAATTCAACTACTACACCGTCAGCGATACTGACCGCGGACAGATGCTAACGCTTGAGGAGGACGACGAGCTCTATGAGGAACTCTGGGCGCTGCAGGAGAGGCTGACTGTGAAATTCTGGTAAGCCCACAGCCTACCTTCAATTTAATCTGAATCCAAAATATTATAGAAAAGGACAGGAAGGATTAAATCCAACCTGTCCCGTTTTTTTCGTCACCCAAGACGAGTGAAAAGCTCCTCGCCTCCGGCTCTTTTCTTCTCTCTGTGGCCATCAAGCGTGTATCCGAGGGTGATAACCAGCCTCGGCGTATCCTCCGTGCCGATAGCCTCACAGAGCTTTTCCCTGTCAAACCAGCCGAGAATACAGCTTCCGAGCCCCTCGTCCGCCGCCGCGAGCGTGATATACGAGGCGAATATGCCTATATCCACCGAGCGATAATCATTCTTCAGCATTCTCGCGCCAAAGGCGGCTGATGCCACCAGTGGTCTTTCGGTTATAACTATGAGCACGGGCGCTGTCGGGGCGAACTTATTCATACCCATCTTGGTGCAAGACTCTCCCACCCTGCGGGCAACCTCGCCGCGACAGACGTAGGCGTGGTAGGGCTGACCGTTGCAGGCGGAGGGAGAGAGGCGCGCCGCCTCGAGTATCCTATCTATTTTCTTATCCTCTATATTTCTCTGCGAGTCGTATTTTCTGTCGGACTGCCGTTCGAAAACAAGTCTTGAAAACTCCATATACTTCTCCTTCTCGTATCATTCTCTAGCCTACTCGTCGTCCTTCTTATCAAAGGCGCTCGGAAGACGGGGAGGCTCTCCCTTTTCGTACTCACCTCCGTCGGTGAGAAGCTCTACCGCCTCGGCATCCTGAGGTGCTCTCTGAGGCAGCCTCTGCTTAATCCTCTCAACTATATCTCCGATAAATTGTCTGAAGCCGCCTCTGTCAGCCTCGTCCATCTCGTCCTCGTCGTGTATTAGCTTTTCTATGACGGTGTTAATAAGCTTTATAGTCTTGATGCGCGCCTTCAGCTTTTCCCTCTCGGCGTCCATTATCTCGGTATAGTTCACCGCTCCCACACGCGCGCCCACGAGCGTCGGCGCGAAGGTTTCCTTCAGCTTCTTCTGCACGAAGTCCTTGCCCAAGCGCTTTCCGAGCATATCGTAGATGAAGGCTATTCTCGGGTTACTCTCGTCGAGCTCCTCGAAGAAAATATCTGCGATGCGGTTGTTCGGCACCTCGGACATTCTCACAACGAGCGCTCCGTCCTCGCGGAAGGACAGCTTCAGCATTCTGTGGTTGGGAAGCTCGGGGAAAAGCAGCTCCAGCTTGTAGAGCATATTCCTGTCCTCGTCCTCCATAGCCTCAGCCATCACTCTGACAAGGTACTTCTCGCCGTGATAGTCGATGATGCTATCCTTGAAATCAGAGAAGCCTATCTCCATAGGATACGACACGCCCCCCTCGAAAACGGTGAAATAAGCCGAAACACCGTCGCCCTCGAGAGAAAAGCCGTCTATGGTGCTTTTGAGGTTGTTCTGCATCGCCCTGACGAAAAGGGGCAGAATACCCACGTTGTTTTTCGCGAAATTATATCTGCCGAAGAGCTCCTCAAATTCGGAAGGGTAGCTCCTTGGCCTTCTGCGCAGGCGGAACGCCCCGTGTCTTTCGGGTCTGTACGGTCTTATCCAATGTCTTGATATGAAAAACCTCGACTCCGAGCGCCTCAGGTCGTTGAGGTCGCCGCTGAAATATGACTCGTGCAAATCATCCGAGAGGTCGCGGTTGAGGTAGGTTTCTATGGCGAAGAGGGTCGGGCTCTTCTGAAAGAGCTCGTTGTTTCCCGAATTAACCATAACCAGAAGATTGTTCCTCGGCGAGAGCCACACGTCCTGACCCAGCATACCGTTGAAGAGTATCGCGTCGCTGTCCCTGCTCACCCACATCTGGTAGCCGTAGTTATAGTTTCCGAGCGTGCAGGGCGTTTCTGCCTGGACGGAGGTGCACTCGGCAATCCAATCCGACGAAATTATTCTCCTTCCGTCGTAGGTTCCGCCCGACAGCATAGTTATTCCTATCTTTGACCAGCTCTCGCTGGACATATACAGACCCCAGCCGCCCTTCTCGACTCCCTCGGGTCCCATCTCCCAGAAGTAATTGGTTATGCCGAGCGGCGAAAACAGCCTCTCCCTGAGAAAGTCCGAAAGACTCCTTCCCGACGTCCTCGCTACGATTCTCGCGAGGATATAGGAGTTCATACTGTTGTAGTGAAATTTTGTTCCGGGCTGGAAGGATAGCTGAGAGGCGAAAAACGCCTCGGTCCACCTCGTTTCGCTCACCGAGCCCGCCTCGTTGAATTTAACGCCCGAGGTCATATTGAGAAGATTTTTCACCGTTATCGAGCCAAATCTCCTGTCACGGTAGTGCACCTCGGGAAAGAGCTCGCACACGGGCGTGTCAACCGACAGCCTGCCGTCGTCAACCAGCATACCCACAGCCAGAGCGGTAACGCTCTTTGACATAGAGTGGGCGAGGTGCCAGATATTGACGTCGTAGCCCGGGTGACTGCACTCGCTGATTACCGCGCCGTCCTTGACTATCATAAGGTTGTGTATATTCGCTCTTTTCTCCTTTTCAAGAGCGGTGAGCAGAGCGAGTATGCGCCCTGAGGTGATGCCGTGCTTTTCGGGATATGAGCGAGGAAGGTCCCGCTCCTCCTTCATTGATATAGCAGTCTTCTGAGGATAATACGGCACGACGGACGGATTGTACTTTTCTGTCAGAAAAACGCCCGCGCCAAGCTCAATTACCCTGCGCATCCACTTGTCCATATTCTCCTCCTTGAATTATTTTTTCTTGGTTTAATTGTAGCATATTTTTTCGCGAAATAATACCCCTTTTTTAAAAGTTTAATATTATTTAATCCAAGAAAAAAGCGCGCCGCCAAAAGAGGGGGCGCGCTGAAACTGTTTTATTCTATGCAAGCGAGAAAAAGGGCAGAAGGTCGAAAAGAAAACCGAAAAGAGTACCCGATAAAACCAGTATCAAGAGGATAACTGCATTCTCCCTCGGGTGCTTGTTCATTCTGAAAAGCACGAGCAGTCCGACGCCCGCGCCCGAGAGAAGTCCCGATATCATAGAGCCTGTCGAGATAACTCCCGACATAGCGAGCCTTGTCAGAGCAACCGACGCCGCGCAGTTGGGTATGAGTCCGAATACTGCCGACAGAAAATGGCTGATAACGGGAAGCTCGACCGCAAGTCCGGAGAGCCTGTCCTCACCAACGAAGAAAAACAGGGAGTTAATAAGCAGAGTGACAACGAAAATATACAGCGTCACGCTGAGGGTATGTCTTATCGCCGAGGGAACTATGCCCGCCTCGCAGTGGCACTCACCGTCGCATATCTCGTCGATATTCACCTCGGGCCGTCCCCTGCCAAGAAGACGGAGAACTAAATCAATAAGAAATCCGACGAGTATACCAACCGCAGTTTTGTAAATTATTATTGTCAAAATCTTTCCAACGCCGACGTTCTCCGAGAGCAGCACGGGAAGCATCTCGTCAGAGGTGGAAAGGAACGCTGCCACAAGAGCTCCGAGGGTTATCACCCTACCCGTGTAGAAATTCGCCGCCACGGCAGAAAATCCGCACTGAGGCACAGCGCCGACAGCTCCCGCGATAAGAGGGCCAAAGCCGCCCGCCCGCGCCATCAGCCTACGAGCCTTGTCCGTCGCCCTGTGCTCGATTATTTCAAGAGCGAGATAGGTGAGAAAAAGAAAGAGTATAACCTTGGCTGTATCTATCAGGGCGTGCAGGAAAACCTCGTCCAAAAACCGCCCCGCCTCGCCAAAGACACCGATAAGCCACTCGGATAGTCCGTCGTGCATACCGTGTGAGCCCTCCGCGTGCAACAGTCCGTGCATCATACTCCACCTCCGCAGGCGTCGCACCTGCCGAAGAGCATCTCGCCCGCGTCGATATCAAAGCCGCCGGCACTCCTGATAAGCGAGCACAGCTTCTCGGAAATTTCCTCGTCAAGATGCACGAGCCTGCCGCACCCCTTGCACTTAAGATGCAGGTGACAGTGACAGCTCTCGCCTATATACTGATACGTCCGCCGTCTTGTCGCCGTGTCGGATATTTTCCTCACACAGCCCTCCTCGACAAGCTCCTTCAACATTCTGTAAGCAGTGCTCTCTCCGCTGCCGTCCGTCAGGACCGCCTCCATAATTTCCTCCGCGGAATACGCCCTGTCCTTGTTTTCTCTGAGAAAAGAGAGTATCTCTTCCCTTCTTTTAGTGTTGTACTTCATCAATGCTCCTTAAAATTGAGAGTAACTCTCAAATCTCGTATATGATACTACACTTTTCTCTATTTGTCAACACCTAATTTGAAAAAACAAGAGAAGAAAAAAGCAGAGCGCGGAGCTATGTGACGTCTCCCCCTCACTCTGCTTTTATTTAGCGCTTATATCTCAATTCTTCTGAAAAGCAACGGTCTTATTATTTCATATCCTCGAAGATATCCTCGTGACCTATGAATACCGCTTTTCCGCTTCTTTTTGATATATAATCATCGGTATCAACACCCTGATCCTCCAGATCATCAATGAAATCGTCGCTGTTTTTAAGCGCCTCTTTAGCCGCTTTATTATTCTCGCAGTATATAACGACGCCTAAAACCTCTTGCTTTTTCTCGTGCTCAACCAAAATCACGCAGGAAATATCCTCGGTATCCACATCAAGAGGCTCAAAACCCTCAAAATAGTTTGGATTGACACCAATCTCTACCCAATAATCGTCGTCCAGCAGCTTTTTAGCCAAAGCTATGGGATCCTTATCAATCTTCGCGCAGGATACCATAAGAAAAATCGAGCTGACCACCAGAAATAATGCTATTACCTTTTTCATTGTTTTTCTCCTTTTTCGTTTTCGAAATATGAGCATTATCAAAATGCAAAATAATTATACTGCAAATTGCGGTAAATGTCAATACTGCAAAATGCGGTTTGATATAATTTTTTCAAAAAAGGAACGATTAACAGATATGATTTATAAAAGGATACGCGATTTAAGAGAGGACAAGGATATGACACAGCGGCAATTAGCGGAAGCGCTGAATTGCTCACAGCAGGTTTATAGCAACTATGAGCTTGGTCAGAGAGATATTCCTACCGATATCCTTATCAAGCTATCGAGATTTCACGGAGTGTCCGTGGATTATATTCTCGGAATCAGCGACAACCCCGAAATAAAATGAACGGCGAGATAACCTCGCCGTTCATTTTTGGTATAATAACCTTCTACCCGCCCACAAGCAGAGAGCTGATTTATCAAGTCTTATCGAAAACAACCGAGCCGACGTAGACGTTATGGTTATCGTCGCCCATCGCGCTGTAGTACTCGTCATATTCGAGCTCGCACGCCTCGCCCAGCCTGAGAAGCGCGTTATCCTTATTGGGAGCTGTCAGGACGAGGAACTCGCCCCTAGAATCCCTGCCTATCTCGCTGATAAGAAAGCTACCGTCCTCCTGGTCGCGCAGCTTGATTCGTTCCCCGGGAAAAGCCTCGAAGCTCTCCTCGACGATATCCTCCGAGAGCAGCTCGCCAAAGCTATAAAACGAGTATATATACTTAAAATGAAGATAATATTTCATCTCACACCTCTCTTTTTGATCTATTATAACATATACAGAAGAACAATGCAACAAATAATTGACACGGGGATGCATCTATGATAAAATATCAGTACAGAAAGAATGCGAGGACGTATATGCAGATTTCAACTCTTATCACCAACGTGGCGCTGTTATTTATAATGATGCTTCCCGGCGTTATTCTCAAAAAATGTAATATGTGCTCCGACTCCTTTGGAAAGGGGCTTTCAAATCTCGTCTTATATATCGCTCAGCCCGCTCTGATAGTCTGCGCATATATTGACTGTCGGTTGAGTCTTTCTGAGATATGGCGCGATGCGCTTGCAGTGCTGGCTCTCTCCGTCGTAGCTCACTTGCTTTTCTCGGTAGTGGCGCTCTCGCTTTTTCATCGCGCGCCGAAGGACACGGCAAAAATGCTCCGCTTCGTCACTATTTTTTCAAACGCCGCGTTTCTTGGCATTCCTCTTATTCAGGCGGTCTTTGATACCCGACCGGAAATGGCAATATACGCATCTATATACAACATAACCTTCAATCTGTTTCTCTGGACGCTCGGAGTTCTGCTCTGCACACACGAAAAGGGAGATGACCTTGACTGTGACGGAGATTCTGACGCCGCAGACCTCGCTATCAGAGCGAAACGTGAGGTTTCTCTTTTCAAGGTGCTTCTCCACCCGGTAACTCTTGCCTCCGCTATCGGTATAGCGCTTCTCGCTCTCGGAATCAATTCTGAGGTGATTGGTGGAGCAGGTCTGGAGATTATTCCCGACGCTCTTCATATGGTCAGCGGACTTGTCGCTCCGCTGTCAATGACAGTTATCGGACTGCGACTTGCCGATATAAGCCTCAAGGGCTTTTTCTCGGACGCGCATATGTACCTGTTTCTCGCTCTGCGCCACCTCGTGCTTCCGCTTGCCCTGCTGGGCTTGATAAAGCTGTCGCAGCTGGCGGGAATACCGATAGGTAACGACACGGTTACGGTGGTGATGCTGCTCGCCTCGACTCCCGCCGCCTCCAGCGCAACCATGTTCGCAGAAAAATACAATTGTGACGCGAAGTACGTATCACGGCTCGTAACCGTATCGACGATTCTTTCAATCGCTACTATGCCGCTTGTTATCGCGTTGATTTGACATACACCCTCTATAATATAAAAATAGCAAGGACTTTGGCGCATAAGGCCACCAATCCCTGCTATTTTTCTTTTTCAGAAGCTTCCGGTTTTCAGCTTGTGGCACTCAGAGTCATCAGTATCAGACACGGGAGAAAGGTTATCCTCTCCTCTTCTCGCTCGCTCGAGAGTCGCCTCGTCAAACTGCATTTTTCCAAGCTCGTTGCATCTGTCGCAGAGCCTGCGGGCAATTCCCGCTCTGTCAAGACCCTCGGCGCACAGCTCCGAGTACATAACCGGACGGTCAAATATGTAGAGGCGGTCGCTCTTTCTGAAATAGCTGACGAATATCTTGAGGTCAATTCCACGGCGGCGGCATATATCTGCGAACATAGCGAAGCCCTCGTGAAAGCCCTCGAGCTCGGCAAGATAGCCATTGTCGGACACCTCCGGGTAGATAACTATGTTATCGCCATCCTGTATCGTAGCTATGCTCTCCCTCACCGTCTTGACAAATCTGGCGTCGCGGTAGGTGGAGATAAGCCCGAGTCCCGAATAGAATAACATAGTAAGAGGGCTGGCAATCAGGCAGAAAAGCCTGGCAAGATGAATATTCCAGTGCTTTTTCTCGTGATAATAGACGCGGGTCTGGTATTTGTAGAGAGCTACAAGCCCCGAGTTCATTTCTGATGCGCCCCACATTCTTATAGAGCGGTCAAGATATATCTCGAGCGACATAGGCGCGTCTGTTCCCTCGTGATTTGAGAGAATAACGCCCGAATTCGTGACCCCCTCGCCAAGATAGACGAAGGTCGGCTCCTTGTATCTCGACCTCATAAGCCGCTTCAGTACCCTGAAATACAGCTTTCTTTTTTTCCTTGGTTTGATATCTGTTCTTTTTTCCATAGTGACATTATTCTACATTATTATATTAATTAAATCAACCGAAAAAGACCAAAAAGTACAAAGTTAACATTGACTTTATTTTCAGTTAATCTTAAAAATAGCGCAGAAAAAATATTTTTTCATACCCTATTGACAAGCGGCTTTTTCCGTGCTATAATACATTTAACAGTTAAGTTAAATGTTAAATGAGGAGAAACAAATGGGACTGCAAGTAACACTAAAGGCGCTGTCCGACTCCGTCAGACGGGAGATTCTCTCGCTTCTGAGGCGGGGACCGATGACTGCGGGCGAGATCGTGGAGCATTTTGACATCACGGGCGCCGCGATTTCAAGACACCTGTCGGTGCTGAAGGATGCCGACCTGATACGCGACAGGCGCGACGGAAAATTTATCATATATGAGCTCAACACCTCGGTGCTCGAGGAAATTATGCTCTGGATTTCTGATTTGAAGGGAGAAAATGAAAATGATTAAGAACAACAAATTAAGAGCGACACTCAGCTCGCTTATTATCCTGTTTCCCGCTATCGCCGCTCTGGTTTTCCTTGAGAAAATCAAGCTTGCTCTGACACAGAGCTTTGGCACAGCGTACAAGGGCGCCCTCGTGTCCTTTCTTATTCTGCCAGTTATTCTTCTTGCTGTGCATTGGCTCTGTCTTTTAATCACCGATATAGATGCGAGAAAGCACGAGCAGAGCCCGAAGATATACAGCCTGCTTTTCTGGATTATTCCTGCGATTTCGCTGCTTGTCAATCTGGTTTTCCTGGCTACAATCCTCGGCGGTGAGGTCAATATCGGGCTCCTCTTCTCTTCCGTTCTCGGATTTATCTTTATCCTTATCGGTAATTATATGCCGAAATGCAAGCCCAACTACACCTTCGGTATCAAATGCAGGTGGACCTTCTCCAGCGAGGAAAACTGGTACAGGACTCACAGACTCGCGGGTTGGATAAGCGTTATAGTCGGTCTATGTATGTTCCCTCTCGGCTTTCTGCCCGCCCCCGCCGTTCTCTTCGTTATCCTGGGCGCCGCTCTCGTTGTAGCGATAGTTCCTCTCGTGTATTCCTTCGTCTTCTACAAGAAGCAGCTCGAGGCGGGAGAGCTTACCGACGCGCCCGCGATAGAGAGCCCCTTTGGAAAAAAGGGAGCGATATTTTCCGTCGTTATGGTAGTGGTTATCGCGGCTTTGGTCGTTGTTCTGATGTTCTCGGGCTCGGTAGAGTTCACTCTCGGTGAGACGGAGCTGGTTATCGATGCCACCTTCTCCTCCGACCTCACGCTGAGCTACGGGGATATCGACTCGGTTGAGCTGAGGCACGAGTCGCTCAAGGGCATGAGAGTCAACGGATACAGCTCTGCGAGACTGCAGACGGGCTATTTCAGAAACGACGAGCTCGGCAACTATCTGCGCTACACCTACGGCACAGCCGACACCTACATTCTTTTGACTTCCGGCGAGGCGAAAATTGCCATTGCCGCCGAGGACAGCGAGACGACCGAGGCGCTCTACCGCCAGCTTATCGAGAAGGTGGACGGTTAATTCAATAATAAGCGGAGTCCTGCCGATTTCGGCAGGACTTTTCCTTTTGGCTTTTGGGGTTGATATTAGCTTAAATATATGCTATAATAGGGTGTACGACATTTTCACCCGAAACGGAGGGAAAATAATGAGAATGAAAATCGGGCTGTTAGCCCTTCTTCTGACGCTCGCCGTGATACTCACCGCCTGCTCTACTGGCGGCCGAGACTGCGAGCATATATACGATAACGCCTGTGACACCGACTGCAACGAGTGTGGCGAGAGCCGCGAGGTTGGCGAGCATACCGACGCAGACGGTAACGGCAAGTGCGACGAGTGCGGCATAGAAGTAGAAGCGCCTGCATGTCAACATACATATGACAACGCCTGTGACACCGACTGTAACAAGTGCGGAGAGTCCCGCGAGGTTGGCGAGCACACCTATGACAACGCCTGCGACACCGACTGCAACGAGTGTGGCGAGAGCCGAGAGGTTGGCGGGCACACAGACACCGACAGAAACGCCGAGTGCGACAAGTGCGGCGCGGAGCTTCCGAAGGATATCCCCGCTGTCAACCTTGTCTTGCCCGAGCTCCCCGCCTACACCACTGAAAATTATGAGGCGCTTAACGGCAACAAGCCATATTTCACCCTCTCGGAAATCACCGACGAGTCCTACGAGCACTACTCCTCCCTCGATTCTCTCGGCAGATGCGGTACAGCGGTCGCCTGCCTCGGTCCTGACCTCTTGCCCACCGGAAACAGGGGTAGCGTGTCGAGTGTTTCGCCGTCCGGCTGGCAGGATAAGTCGATATACGAGCGCTGTCACCTCATAGCCTGGAGTCTGGCAGGCGAGGACGCCAACAAGCAGAATCTTATCACCGGCACCTACACCCTCAACGAGGTTATGCAGGAGTACGAGGATATGATATGCGACTATATCAAGGAAACGGGTAACCACGTTATGTACCGTGTCACCCCCGTATATGACGGCGACAACCTCGTCGCCAAGGGTGTTATTATGGAGGCTATGTCGGTCGAGGACGAGGGAGCTGAAAAATGCTTCTGTATCTATATCCACAACGTCCAGAAGGACTACGAGATAGACTATGCTACGGGCGTCGCGACGGTCAAGGCAGGCTCCAATATGGAGAACTGCACCTTCATTATCAACAAGAACAGCCACATTATCCATCTTCCCACCTGCTCCTCTGCCAAGGGAACCAAGGAGGAAAATAAAATTTACTCCTATAAGTCACTCGAGGAAACCCTCGCTGACCTTAAGGAGGAGTACCCTGGTGTAACAAGCTGGAACTACTGCAGCAAGTGCCACCCCGAGAACAGCAACTAAGCTCAAATGACCGCCGCTTCAAGCGCGGTTAAGTGAAAAAAGAAGAAGAAAGCCCTCGGCAGCTCGCCGAGGGCTTTCTGTATATATCAGCCTGGATAGAAAAGTCAAGCGTTTTTTCTCCGTTTCAAAGCCGACGGCGTAGTTACCTACGACGAGTGGTAGAAAACGGGAATTATCCAAAACAGAATAATTTTGTGCAGAATTTTTCGTTCTTCGACCCGACGGCGTAGTTACCTGCGACGAGTGGGAGAAAATGAAAATTATCCAAAAACGGATAATTTTGAGTGGAAAATTTCGTTATTCGAGCGCCGGGCGTAGAGGGCTACGGCAAGTGGGAGAAAACGGAAATTATCCAAAACAGAATAATTTTGTGCAGAATTTTTCGTTCTTCGACCCGACGGCGTAGTTACCTACGACGAGTGGGAGAAAACGGAAAATTATGCCAAAATTATTGAAGGCAGAGCTTCTTGAAAAGAAGAACCCATACCACAAATCCACCCATCCGAAAACTACGCCTGAGGGTATGGTAACGAGTATACAGATGATAAGGCGAAGAAGTCCGCCCTTCTTTAAGAAGGTGCTCCATCTCACTACGATTTCGGTGATCCAGTTGACGCCGGGAATGAGCAGAAGAAGAAGCTGCACAAGTCGGCTCTGCTTGTTGAACCAAGTCATTTTTTATTCCTCCATATATGTATTTTTGGGGCTTGCCCATATTATTGTAGCACATTTTTCGATTTTTGTATATATATTTCTCTGATTTTCGTTTTTCTTTTTTGGCGGAGCGAGGGACGCGGAGCTCACAGGGGGAGCCCGACAACAAGAAAAGGCAGAGCGAAAAAGATAACACTCTGCTCTGCCCTTTTTTCTATCTGCTTTTTGGCAAGACGAGGATAAATCTCGTCACGCCTCCCTCGCTCTCACATCTGACCGTACCCGTGTGGAGCTCGGTTATTCTTCTCACTATGGCAAGCCCTATTCCGTGGCCGCCGTAACTCTTGGCTCCATCTCCCTGATAGAACCTCGAGAAGACGCGCTCTGTTTCCTCGGGCGAAATGCCCTCACCCGTGTTAGAAAATTCAAAACGAAGGGACTCACCCTCCTCGGTTACAGAAACGCCAACCCTTCCGCCCCTGTCGGAGAACTTCACCGCGTTGTCGAACAGGTTGATGAACACCTCCCGAAGCAGCTCCTCATTCGCCTCGATATCATACTCGCCGAGCTCCAGGTCGAGCTCGTTTCCCTTTTCGGTCCACTTCGCCTCAAGCAGAAGAATAACCGAGCGTATCTGCTCCGAGACGTTGTATTTTCTGACGTCGGTAAGTATGGTCTGCCTCTCTATTCTCGAGAAGTTGAGAACCCTTGTGGCAAGGTCGGAGAGCCTTATCGACTCCTCCTCAATAATTTCAAGATACTGCTCGCGCTCCTCGTCGGTAAGCTCAGCGTACCGAAGAAGCTTGGCGAAGCCAGCTATCGACACTATCGGAGTTTTGAACTCGTGGGAGAAGCCGTTGATAAAGTCACGCCTGAGAAGCTCGGTGTTTTCAAGCTCCTCCGCCATCTTGTTAAAGCTCGTTTCCACCTCTCTTATAGCCTTGATTTTTCCAAGCGGGCCGTAGAAATGCAGTCTGACGCTGAAATCTCCCCCGGCAAGACTGTTCATACAGTTGATAGCCCTGTTGATTGGGCGGAGGGGGATTCGGCTGGTCGAAAAGGTGATAATCGCGCCCGCGACGAGCGATACGAGAATTACTATGAGTATCGGGTTTTTGATTATAGGCGCGTCGGGGTCTGTGACCGCGATAATGTCGAACCTCTCGAGAAGGAACATAGCTGCCGCTATAACGGCGAGAAGCGCCACAAGATAAAGGAACACCACGAAGGAATAGTACGCCATCAGCGAAAGACGGCGCCTTCGTTCTATTCTCTTTTTGTTCTTCATACCTTTTTCACCGCCTTGTAGCCAAGACCTCGCACAGACTGTATCTCAAACTCTCCCCAGCCCTCAAAGCGCCGCCTCAGCCTCGCTATATGCACGGTCACGGTCTCCTCGCCCGTTTCGCTGTCCACACCCCATATCTCATTCATAAGCTGGATTCTGGTGAATATCCTTCCGGGGTAGGAGAGGAGCTTATACAGAAGCTGAAACTCCTTGAGAGGCAGCTCTATAACCTCGCCCCCGCGGCTTACCGTCATCGACTCGGAGTCGAGAATCACCCCGCCTATAACTATCCTCTTTTCGTCGGCAATTCTCGCCCGACGAAGAAGCGCGCGTATGCGCAGAAGCAGCTCAACGTCGTCGACGGGCTTGGTCATATAATCGTCGGTTCCGACGATAAATCCCAGCCGCTTGTCCTCCGGAAGCTGCTTGGCGGATACCATCAGTATCGGGATATTCTCATCTATTCCCCTGAGCATCTGCGTCAGCTCGTAGCCGTCGATGCCGGGCATCATTATATCAAGTATGATAAGGTCTATATGCTCCCGCGAGAAAATCCCCAGAGCCTCGGTGCCGTCCGCGGCAAGCGAAACCGCATAGCCCGCCCGCTCAATAACCGCTCGGTACAGGCGTCTTGTGTTTTTGTCGTCATCGACGGCGAGAACGTGTATCATAACCCCTCCGTGCCGGCAGAGGAAACAATTTCCCCCACCCGTGTTAAATTTGTTATCCCTCACCAGTACAGCTCGGGGAAGAAATACAGATGTCTTTCGTAGAAATATTTTATCGCGTCATCTCTGTCACCCATAACCGACTCGTCCCAGCTCTCGTACATTTCAGAAAGAGTCAAGGCGACCCCGTCCTTCAGAACGACGATGCTATTCGAGCTTGCATATCTGAACTCATAGCCGCCGACGGTCTCGGAGTGAGGCGCGCCCTCGGGCTCTGTGACCTCGATAAGAGCCGCTCTGTATCCGTAGTACATACCGTGGTACGCCACGACCTTGATTTCTTCCCTTTTCAGCTCGGGATACGCCTGCATATAGTAGTACTGCATCTCGTGCTCATCGGTGCGCTGGAAGCGGAGCTCTCGCGTGTCGGTATAAGCGTTACCCGACGCGCCGGAATAATTCTGGCTTTCCAGAACGAAGTAGTACCGTCCTACGTCAAGCTCTACCCACTGATAGCAGGAAGCCCCGCCCGAGAATACGTCGATGAAGCTACTTGTCTTATAGCGAACGAGCGCGCCGTCCTCGCTGTACAGCTTGAAAAAGCCGTTGCCCTTATAGAGCAGGTTGCACCTTTCGGTGACGGTGATCCAGAAGGTCACCCTCGATTCGAGCGTGGGCAGATACGCCGCGCACTCGGTGTACTCGTCGTACACTATATCAGCCTCGCGCTCCTCGTCTACCGTTTCGACCTCGAGCCTCACGCGGTAGCGTCCCTTGAAGTAGCAGTTATCCATCGCGCTCATCGAGGTGTAGTATCTGCCCGGCGCGAGGAAGAACGCCGCTCTGCCGTCAGGGAGCGTCACCCTTTTGGCATCGGTGGAGTAGTCGTCAGGGTCGCTCAGAACCGATATATAGTCGTTCTCAACACCCGCTATTCTCTCCATTTCAACAACGTAGTAGCCCGCAGTCAGAGCCTCAAAGGTGCAGTTGAATTTTCCGCCGCCGAGGAACACCTCGCGCCACTCGTCCGTGATTTCGGGCGACTCCTGGGCAGGAGTGCCCACGTGGGTTATCCTCATCTCAGCGTCAACCGACTCGTCCATATTCTCGGGAAAATGCTGGAAGGTGAAAACGTAGTCCACCCCGCCCTCAAGATACAGGGTGAGATAGGGTCTTGAGCAGGCGGACTCATAGTCCTCAAGACTGTCCGTTCTGTACGCACATATCTGTATATTCACACCCGCGTCCGAAAACTCGTATATTCCGCTGACTGCGGGAGTGAAGCCGAAGGCGGCCTTATCCTTTCCCGACTCGAGGTACAATTCAAAGCTGTCGCCCTCTATCCTTATCGGATTTTTCATATCGGCGTAGTCATCAAGACGCGTCACCGAAACGTCAAGGGTGACCGTGGTCTTTCCGTAGGGAACGTCGTAGTATTTCAGAAAATATATCCCCGCGGGGTAGTAGTATCCGCTAACCTCTCTGCCCTCAGCGTCAAGTATGCGGAAGTACGCGCCGTCAGAGAGCGAAAACTCATACAAGCCGCTCTCGTTAATCCTGATTGGCAGGAAGTTATCTTCGAAATTATATGGCGGCTCGCGGTCGGAGTCCTGGCTTACTACGAAGCGAACCTTCTCGGTATCCGAATCTATATTGACAATTCCCGTCAGCCTCTCCATAGCGTCCTCAAGGCTGTCCTCGAGAGCGAACTCGGAATTTTCAGGAGTGAAAATCTCAACCGCCGTGGAATTTATATCGGAAATCTCAAAGCCCGACTGCGCTACGATATCCACGTACTCCACGTGGTAGCGCTCGTCCTTGTAGCTGACGGTAGCACAGAAGACGAAGGAGTCCTCGGTAAGCTCATAGTGATACTTGACTATGAACCTGTCCCAGCGCGTGGTTATGCCGTAGTTTTCGAGATAATCGGTAATCCTTTCCTTATGTACGCCCTCCTTCATATTCTGAAGGGTGGTATAGGCGTAGTATTTTCCGTCCCTCTCGACGTACACCGCGCCCTCGTCGTACAGGTCGGAGAAGTCGGGCGAGAGTCCGAGCTCGGAAAAAAGCTCATTCTCGCTGTATGGGCTCAACCTCTCCTCGACCAAGTCCCAGCTGTTCTTGTGTTGCTCCCACAGCTCGCCGCCCTTCGTATAGTAGCGATATAGTCCGCGGATATAGGAGCCGCTTTCCCTGTCTACCATAGCGGGATTCAGGCTCATATTGGAAATATTCGACACGTCCCTGCCGCCACCGTAGAGGGATTTGAAGTCATAGTAGCTCTTACCGTTCAGGGTGTAGGATTTGACGGCGGGAAAGCCCGAGATAAATCCGTCAAGCTCAGCCTTAAGCTCGGCAAGAACCTCGTCGGAGCTCTCCCTCTCCTCGTCGGTGAGGCTTTCATACTCGCTCGGGCGAGCCACACTTCCCTCTATAACGTAGCCCTCCACCGCCTTCAGAGTGACGGTATTCGACCCGTGTGTAACGGTGTAGTCATAGTCGGAGTCCGCAGTCATTCTGAAGGAGGCGTTTCTTATCCCCTCACCCAGCAGAATATGCTGCACGCCCTGGGCTATCTTGAATTGGCTCACACTCGAGTAGCCCACGCTTATTCCGGCGTTAAGCAGAAATTCCACCCTGCCGCTGACGTCAGTATAGTCCTTTTTCGGCACGAGGGCAACGTAGCTCTCGGCCTTAGTCATCTTATGTACTCCGGCGTAGTCCTCGATATAGTCAACCTCAAGGTCGGTGGTAACCCTTATCTCGAAGTAGTCCTCGAAGTTGTCAAGCGTCAGCGGTATCGCGCCCTCGGGATAATTTTCAATTCCGCCCACAGCGGGGTCGTCCGAGTCGCCCTTGCAGCCGACAAGAGAGAGCGCGAGCAGCACGGAACTTAAGATTAAAATCAATATTCTTTTCATTTTTCTACTCCTCATCAGCGTTCGCCTCCCTCGCGGTCATTCCGAGAAGCTCCTCGATAAGAGAAAGCTCGTACGGCGGGAAAAACAGAGCGCGCTCCACGCCACCCAGAGTCAACGCTATGAAGCATATCGGCTTGATAAGATACAGGTCCGCCTCGTCGGTTTCGGTTATCTTATATTCCTTGTATTTTTCGGATTTAATCTCCTCGTCCTTGGTCCAGCCGTGGAAGGACGCCCGCTTATTGACCCAATACACACCCTCAATGCACTCGAGCGGTATCCTATATCTCGCCTCAAGGTCGGCAAGGCAGAGCCCCTCCCCGTCAACGAACACGCGATAAGCCGAGCAGATAAAGCCTCTGTGAATCGACTCAGAGCTTGGAAGAATGACGAACGCCTCTCCCTTTTTCTTATAGCGGCAGTGCCACAGGTCGACGAATGGCGCGTCCTCGGGCACACCGAGGTCGTTATAGATAAGAGGCGTTATATCCTCAAGCGCCTCCGCCACAGAGAGAGCCTCATCACTGTCGTACACCTCGCGCGAGAGCTTAACCGCCTTCAGAAAGAAGAACAGCCACAAAGCGCCCAGCGCCAGAGCCACGCCAATCAGCCAGCCTGCTCTCTCAAGAATCTGCGCTACCGTCTTTTCCGATTCAATAGCGCCCTCTACAATGCCGCCCAGCAGCATCAGAGAAAGAAAACCCGACACGTATTCTGCTATACGCATCGGGAGTGGCAGCTTCGCTCTTTTTTCAATATTCTCCGCGCGCTCCATATACCGCCCGAAGCTGTCGGCAAGCTCTGCGGACACCCGCCTTTCGATAAGCTCCTCGCCGCCAAGCTCTGTATTTTTCTTATCAGCTGTTGCATCAGCCGAAAATATCGGCTCGAGCTCCCATACGGTTTTTTTCATATCACTAAGCCTCCGATTAGTCGACGTCGCAGGGAAGGTCATTCCCTGCGACTGATGCTGTATTTTTCTATGTCCTTCAGTTGTCCTTGTCGTTCTTTATCGGAAACACACCCGTAGGCTTCAGAATACTGTCGGGTACAAGACAGCCTCTTACAGATTGAAGAGGATATACACGCGAGCCCCTGCAGATAACCGTGCCCGGATTAAGCACCGAGCCACAGCCGATATCAGCGCCGTCGCCAAGCATCGCGCCAAGCTTTCTTCTTCCGGTGGGATAATCCGCCTCTGCGTGCACCACAACCTCTTTTTTATCTCCCTTCAGGTTCGAGAGAATAACACCCGCGCCAAGATGCGCGCCGTTACCCAAGACGGAGTCTCCGATATAGTTGTAGTGCGGTGCCTGCACCTTATCAAGAAGTATCGCGCCCTTGATTTCGGTGGAGTTGCCGATAACACAGCCCTCACCCGTCACAACACAGCCTCTGATATAGGCTCCCGGACGGAGAACGCAGTTTTTTCCTATAATAGCGGGAGGCTCAATCACAGCGGTGGGGGAAATCACCGTTCCCTCGCCTACAAGCACCCCCGTGTCAACTAATTCGAAGCCCTCTATGCCCTCTTCTATCAGCCCTTCAATAAGCTCACGAAGCCCCGAGAGCAGCTCCCAGGGGTACTTCTTTCCCGAAAAATGCTCCGCGAGATATTCGACGTTGCAGGAATAGAGCTCGCTTACCTCAATATGCTTATCCAACTATAAATCCTCCCTTTTTCATCTGTGCTTCAACGAGAGCTGCGCACTCGTGGCACAGAGCCTCGTCCTTGCACTCTGCCATAATTCTGACCACGGGCTCGGTTCCGCTCGCCCTGACTAAAACTCTGCCTCCGCCCGCGAGCTTCTTCGCCTCCTCGATTGCCTGAAGAACTCCCTCGTCGGACATAGCCAGCGCCTTATCGGTTACTCTGACACTCACGGTGTACTGAGGATATACCTCAACGGGAGCGGCAAGAGCAGCGAGAGTGCTCTTTTTCTCGATAACCTCCTCGGTGAGCATTATAGCGGTGAGTATTCCGTCACCCGTCGTCGCGTATTTCTTAATAATTATATGGCCCGACTGCTCGCCGCCGATGTGATAGTCGCACTCCTTCATTTTTTCATACACGAACCTGTCACCGACAGCCGTTCTGATACAGTCTATTCCTTGCTTTTTCAAGGCGTCGTCGAGACCTCCGTTTGACATAACGGTTGCGACGACCACGTCCGCTCCAAGCGCTCCGCGCTCCTTCATTCCCGAGGCGAGAATGTACATCATCTTATCTCCGTCGACAACCTCGCCCCTGTTATCCACGGCAATGCATCTGTCGCCATCGCCGTCAAAGGCAAGACCCATATCAAATCCACCGGATTTAACAAGCTCGCACAGCCTCTCGATATGAGTAGAGCCACAGTCGAGATTGACGTTAAGTCCGTCGGGGTCCCTTCCTATAACCTCAACCCTCGCTCCAAGCGCGGTGAAAACCGAGGGAGCAATAGCGAATGACGCTCCGTTAGCGCAGTCGAGCGCGATTTTCAGTCGTCCGAAGGAGTGTGTTGCCAGCGAAATCAGATAACCTATATACCTGTTTCTGCCGGAAAGATAGTCGGTTATTCTGCCTATATCCGCGCCCACCGCCAGTGGCAAATCCTCGCTACCACTCTCAAGAAGACCGAGGGCTACAAGCTCGGACAGGTCTCCGTCAAGATAGTCCTCAACCAGTGAGGTGGTATAGTCGTCGAGCTTTTCTCCGTATGTGTTGATAAGCTTGATTCCGTTGTCATAGAAGGGGTTGTGCGATGCGGTTATCATAACTCCGAGGTCAAAGTCCTCGTGCCGTGTTACGTAGGACACGCCGGGCGTTGTTATAACGTGTAGCATATAAGCGTCAGCTCCCGATGCGGCAAGTCCCGAGGCTATCGCATATTCAAGCATATAGCTCGAGCGTCTTGTGTCCTTACCTATCACTATGCGCGCGCGAGGCTTGACTGACTGCCCGTCTGTGTCAGAGCCCCCTTTTATAGCGGGAAGAGAATAGTACCATCCGATGAATCGACCAATCTTATACGCCTGCATCGACGTCAGGGAGACGTTAGCCTCACCCCTGAAGCCATCTGTGCCAAAGTATCTGCCAACCCTTCGCTGCTGCTTGCAGCATTTTTCACTCGCCTTGTTGTCGTTTTTCATTTTGTTTTTTCCTCTCATATTCACCTCACGTGCTCTACTACCTAATTGTATTTATTATCTCGAAAAGTTGTGAGAAATATGAAGGTCTGCCGGATAATCCTGAAATGCGTACGCCTTCACATCAAAATTCCACTGGAAAGAAAAATGCTCTTGTACTTTTCTCTCCTCCCTGATATAATTAATACGATAGGTCTGCTTTACGCCGAGAGCAACGGAGCAGATTTACATTCGGGTAGAGCTCGGCTTGGCTTGCCAAGCTGCTCGGATGATATAATATTTTATCACTTTGTAGAGTCTTTGTCAAGAGCGCGTTATAATTTATATGGCGCGAGCGCTACGTACGGGCGCGAGAATTACGGAAAGCGAGGAAGCATAGATGCCGAATTTAATAGTAGTATGCGGGCCGCAGGCGGTTGGAAAAATGACGGTTGCAGAAAGCCTGCGAGATAAGCTGAGATACAATTTGATGATAAATCACGACAGCATCGAGGTGTCCGACAGAATTTTCGGCTTTGGCACCCCTGCGCAGCGAGAATTCAATTCCGCCTTCAGAGAAAAAGCCTTTGAGGTGGCGCTAAAGCACGGGGTCGACCTCATTTTCACCTACGTCTGTGCCTTTGATATGCGTAGCGAGAGAGATTATCTTGAGGGGCTTGAGCGAATGTTTTTTGACGCTGGTGGAAGCTTCTATTTTCTTGAGTTGTCTTGTGATTTGGACACAAGGCTTAAGAGAAACGAAACTCCGCACCGAATGGAGAGAAAGCCCTCGAAGCGTGACCTCACCTGGAGCAGAAGCAATCTTATCTCGGATGCCCAAAACCACAGGCTCAACACGGACAAGGACGAATATTGGTTTGAAAACCACCTGAAGATTGACAACACGCATCTTTTGCCCGATGAGGTAGCGGAAATGGCTATTAAGGCATTTTCTCTTATGCCAAATGACAGAGCGGATAGCGAATACAGGTGGGGCGTGTGAGATATTTCGCTAAAATTCAAAGCATTTCAACCACACGCCACCCGACAACTACCAAAAACCGACCCAACCAAATATCTTTTATATTGATGATTGATAAGGAGAAATGCCGTGGCAAGAAACAGCTGCTATACCTACTTTGTTATAACGGGTAGCTTCGACCCCGACGAAGCAACAAGCCTGCTCGGGCTCACCCCCGAGAAATCGCACAGGATAGGCGACAAGCGCCCCAATGGGACAGAATATGACTTCGCCGCCTGGGCTTTCGGAAGATGCGACGAATACACCCCCTACGTTTCCGAAATGATGGAAAAGACGGTAGCGCCCCTCATACCGAAAATCGAGCTTCTGGGAAAGCTCCGCGAGGAAAATGAGGTAACCTTCTACCTCGAGATAGTTCCGACAATCTACGCGGGCAACTCCAATCCCTGCCTCGCGCCCTCAATGGCGATTATCGACTTCTGCCACGCCACCCGCACCGAAATAGATATAGATATGTACGTCCACAACTCGCTAGCAGGCTGTCAATAATCCAAAAACCCTTCTTTTAACAGAATCCACATCTTACCCACACAACCACCCCAACTACAACCAACACAACCCTAAAAGGAAGCCCCGACGGACCAGAATCCGTCGGGGCTTTGAATATCAACACTCACAGCTTTTCTATAATCCTCCAAAGCTATGCGTTACAATTTCTTACTCCTATGCGTTAAAATTTCTTATTTCTATGCGTTGCAATTTCTTACACCTATGCGTTGCAATTCTCTACACCTATGTGTTACAATTTCTTACTTCTATGCGTTGCAGATCAATTCACCCAAAGCACAAGTTGTTTCTTTTGAGCTTATCCTTCAAGCCGCCGGGCAACGCCATCCGCCGCACCCGGAAATGTCAACTATTGTTATGCTTTTGCCGCTCTGTTTTCGCTCCAAACTTGTTTTTTCAACCAAATACCGCCACCCGTGTCACTTTTTAGATTGCCGCTTTCTTTCGTAGCCGCACAGAGGATAATCAAAAGCCCCCCAAGCCGAGGACTTATATCATCCCCAAAACTTACTTTCTATCTGCCCGTGACATCATGAAACATTGCGTCATTTGTCGTGTCCGACCGACAAATAGCAAATTAACAGTCGTTCGCGTAGCGAACAATGACTGCTAATCCGGTGTCACTGGTCAAGCTTTTTTCTGAATTAAAAAAGAGGTTGGATTATCCAACCCCTTGTGGCTCCCCGAACTGGGCTCGAACCAGTGACATCATGAAACATTGCGTAGCGCGGAGCAATTCCTTCGACCTGTACCGCAGCATTTCAACTTCCGCACACTTCCCACGCGCAGCAAATTAACAGTCAGTTTGCGGAGCAAACTATGACTTTTAAGCTGATGTCACTTTTTTGAGCCCAGATTTATTTCGGGGAGCAACGTAGAATTAAAAAAGACCCCAGAATTGAGGTCTTTTTTGTTGGCTCCCCGAACTGGGCTCGAACCAGTGACATCATGATTAACAGTCATGCGCTCTACCGACTGAGCTATCGAGGAATGTAGTGACTCGGAGCTCAGACGGTAGTCCCGACATGAGCTATCGAGATTGTTTTCTTTTTCAGAAAACACATTCACCCTTCGGTGTGGGTGAATTTTGGTGGGTATTCTTTTCTTTCAAATATCCACAGAAAACCGAATAAATATATTTTAACGAAACTATGCGAAGCATCATTTTGTTATGGCTTTTAGCATTCCATAGAATAATGCTGTTCAAGCCCTCGGTCAATTAGTATCAGTCAACTGAACACATTACTGTGCTTACATCTCTGACCTATCAAACTCGTAGTCTACAAGTGACCTTACTCATTTAAAATGATGGGATATCTCATCTTGAGGTGTACTTCAC
>JAFTST010000041.1 GCA_017467165.1 Clostridia bacterium
ACAGAGTAAACGATGGTCTTGAGGTCCTTGCCTGCGGGAGCAGAGATAACAACCTTCTTAGCGCCTGCATTGATGTGAGCCATAGACTTCTCGG
Source organism: Clostridia bacterium (assembly GCA_017467165.1). GTDB lineage: Bacteria > Bacillota > Clostridia > Oscillospirales > CAG-272 > UBA1740. Next base: position 95 of record JAFTST010000041.1, read on the forward strand.
TAGAGCAGTAGAAGCCGGTGCACTCGAGAACAACGTCTACGCCAAGCTCACCCCAAGGGCAGTTAGCAGCGTCCTTCTCTGCGTAGATCTTGATGGTCTTGCCATCAACGGTGATGCTGTCGTCGGTAGCGGATACGGTGCTTGCAAGAGCGTAGGTGCCCTGAGCGGTATCATACTTGAGAAGGTGAGCGAGCATCTTGGGGCTGGTAAGGTCGTTGATTGCAACGATCTCGTATCCCTCAGCGCCGAACATCTGTCTGAACGCCAGACGACCGATACGGCCAAAGCCGTTAATCGCAACTTTAACATTAGCCATTTGAAAAATCCTCCAAATATTTTATTTATTTTGTTTTCAAGGTAAGGGCGAGTCCCACTCGCCAAGGGTAATTATATCACAACTCAGATAAAAGTACAATAGGATTGTGGAAATTTTATCAATTTTTATATCTTGATATAAAATTATATATCAACCAAGCTCTTTTTTATACCATATGTATAAATTTTCCACCAATATATAGTACAACCGTCACAATTTTTCCCCCTTGACAAACCAAGACACGAGAGTTATAATAACAAGGGACTGGGCGGGGCAATCGCGCGATATGTCGCCGAAAGGTATTATCGTGAGGAAAGTCCGGGCATCACAGAGCAGGATAACGGATAACGTCCGCCGAGGGTGACCTCAGGGAAAGTGCAACAGAAATAGACCGCCGCGACTGCGGTAAGGATGGAAAGGCGAGGTAAGAGCTCACCAGTTTCTATGGTAACATAGATCCGCTGTAAACCCTATCCGATGCAACACCTTGTGTTTTCGGGCTTGTCCCGACGGGCTGCTCGTCCGACAGCGAGGTGGCAGAGCCTATGGCTTGAACTTGTCAGTAATGTCAGGTGAAGATAGATGATTGTCGCTTTTTCAAAGTACAGAACCCGGCTTACAAGCCCAGTCCTTATTTGTAAGCTATAATTTACTTTTTCACCATACTCTTTCCGCAGAAATAAGCGGAAGGAGTCTTTTTATTTCACACGGGTCAGGCGGAAGCGTTCCATTGGTGAGCGAGGCGGCACTTCCCAATGCTACTGAATATCTGAGGGTCACGGACATATTCACCCCGCCGAGGGTGGCGCATATCAGCCCCGCGAGAGCAGAGTCACCCGCGCCCGTGGTCGAGCTTACCTCAATTTTCGGGGCTTTGGCATAATATGCCTCTTTCCTGCTCGCTAGTATCGCTCCGTCGGCGCCCAGTGTGACGAGCGAAAGCCCCACGCCCCTCACGCACAGCTCGCGGGCAAGCAGGACCGCCTCCTCCCTTGTCACAGAGTCGCGGCCAAAGAGGGCAGAAAGCTCCTCTGCATTTGGCTTTATAGCGTACGGCTTGATTTTCTCAACGTCGGATAGAGTGAGCGAGGCGCTGTCGAGGATAACGCGCACCCCTCTTCCCGACAGCTCGCGAAGCAGTGGCAGGAGCGCGTTCTTGTTTTCTTCCGTCGCCACTCTGCCACAAAAGCAGAGGATATCCCCCACCCTAGTCTGTGAGTACAGATAATACTCGAGCGACCTTATATCCGCATCCGTGAGCGGCGCTCCCGCGGTTGCTATAACGCTGTCGCCCTCGGGTGTGTGTATATTTATATTTTCTCTAACCGCCCCGTCTGTAAGGCGCTCGCTGACTCCCTTCATCCCCGAGAGCCCCGCGAGGTATTCTCCCGCGTTTTCCCTTCCTACGAACACTATGCACTCGCTGGCAACTCCCATCGCATCAAGCGCACGGGAGAGGTTGACCCCCTTTCCTCCCGAGTGCCTTTGGGTAGCCCTCGCTGTGCTGACTCCGCCTATTTTCAGCGAGTCGGCGTATATATGCAGGTCTATGGCGGGATTTGTTGTCAGGGTGAAAATTTTCTTCGGTGAGCTAATCAATTTCGCTCCCTCCTCATATAATGTTGTTACCGTATCAATGATAGCACACGCGAAAAGTAATTTCAAGTCAGTCCGGGTTTGTAAATTTTTCGTTTTTCTATTGAAAAGTGCCGCGATAATAATTATAATATATAGGAGATACCGATGACCGTCACAGAATATCTGAAAAGAGAAAAGAAAAGGCTCGGACGCGAGCCGAGGGTAGGCTTCGTCGGGCTCGGGGTGTCAAACCGCGCCCTGCTCGATAGGGCTCAGGAGCTTGTGTCCTCCCTGACTGTGAGATGCGACAGACACCCAACCGATTGCCCTCCGGGGATAAGAACGATATACGGCGAGGGGTATCTTGAGGGGATAGACGAGGATATTCTCTTTTTGTCCCCATCTGTCAGGCGGGATATTCCCGAGCTTTCTGTGGCTGTGGCGCGGGGGTGCACACTTACCTCCGACTGCGAGCTGTTTTTCGAGGACGCGGGCGAGAGGCTGCTTTTCGGTGTGACGGGCTCTGACGGAAAAAGCACGGTTACCGCTATGGCGGCCGAGATGCTCTCGGGCATTGCCGTCGGAAATATAGGTATTCCATACGCGGAAACAGAAAATTACACGGGTACGGCGGTGACGGAGCTGTCGAGCTTCAATCTCTCATATCTGAAGCCGAAAACCGCCCGCTCGGTTATCACCAACATAACGCCAAATCACCTGAATTGGCACAAATCTATGGCTGAATACATATCCGCCAAGGCGAATATTCTTGGCTCACAGAGCACGCTTTCAGCAGACTGCGAGATATGCCGCACTCTTATCGGCGAGGGTGTACACACGCTGTTTTCCCAAGAGCTCTCAGAAAGCGAGCTCCTCGGACTGAAAGCAGAGCACGCCGTCTATCTTGACAATGGTATAATATACTACGACGGCGAGAGGATACTGCCCCTCTCTGCCCTCGCGGACAGGACGCGGCACGGCGTGTTGAATTTCATGGCGGCGACCGCCCTCACCTGGGGCTATGCGGATATTGAAAAAATCAGAGAGGTGGGCTCAGGCTTTGAGGGGCTTTCCCACAGGTGCAGACTCGTGCACGAGTCGGGCGGAGTCAGATTTTTCGACTCGTCGGTTGACACGACCCCCACCCGAACGGCTACCACTCTCTCGGGACTCGGAGAGCGAGTCAGAATAATCCTCGGTGGCAGAGGCAAGCGCCTCTCTCTTGAGCCGCTTCGAGCGCCGCTCGTCAAATACGCGGAGTATATTGGGGTCTATGGCGAGATGGGCGAGGAAATCTCTGCGTTCTTAGACACTGACCCCCACTTATCGAGGATACCTCACTGCTGTCACTATCGCTTTTCTGACACACTCTGTGAGCTGTGTCGGGGCTTACGCGAGGGGGAGGTCGTGCTTCTCTCGCCCGCCTGCACCGCGTACGGCGAGTTTAGGAGCTTCGCGCACCGCGGAGATTATTTTATAGGTACGGTACGGGAGATGTTCCCGAGAAAATAGACGGGGCTGTGCCCCACAACAGGAAGGAAGTTAAAATGAAAAGAGTTTTCCTTATAATTCTTACGCTTTCGCTACTAGTCACCTCGCTCTTGGGTCTGACCGCCTGCAAGGGCGAGGACGACGGTGTTCCCGAGGGAATGCAGCTCGTACGCGGCGGAGATGAGGTCGGATATTATTTCTACGCGCCCGAGGAGTGGACTGTGTCCTGCGTCGGCGATATCGCCTGCGCCTACGTGTCAAAGCTCGACTCAACGTCGGTTACTCTGGTCCGCGCGGAAAAACCCGAGGGCGAGCTTGCCGACTACTTCGACGCGGAGATGAAAAAGCTGCCCTTCGAGGTAACGGTCTTGAAGTCGGGAGAGAAAACAGCCTTTGGAAACGTCACGGACGCTTATAAATACACGTACAGCTACGAGTATGACGGAGCGACGGTGGGCGTTATGCAGATATTCTTAAGCTTTGAGGACTCCTTCTACATATTCACCTACTCCTCCTTCCTTGAAGAGAAGCGCGACGGGGTCAGCTACTACGATTTCTATCTTGAAAAGGTCTCGAAGGTTATCGAGAGCGCGAGGCTGGTGTCACGCACGGGCGAGGTATCGAAGCCCGAGTATGAGACAGACGCTGACGGCTATAATCTCGTGTCGGACAAGAGCATCGCGGGCTTTTCGCTCTATCTGCCGAAGGAATACGAGGTTGCTATCTCGTCGGGACTTGTAAGCGCGAGCCGCACCGACGGCGCGAATATTTCACTCACCAAGGCGACCTTCACCAGAATTACAAGGTTGGAATATTGGGAGCAGAGAAAGGCTGACCTGGAGCCTATAATTGACAAGGTCACGGTTGACGGCGAGGAAAAATCCAGCCTTGTGGAGCTTGTCGTGGACAAGAAAACCGAGGTCAAGAATTCAAGATGGGCGTACCTTTTCGAGTACACCTACGCCCTCGAGGGAGTCACCTATCACGTATATCAGGTCATTATAACGACAAGTAACGCCAGCTACGTTTTCACCTACACAGCCACCGAGGACGTCTACGGAGAGCACCTCGACGAAATTAAGACAATACTTGAAAAGCTCGGGTTCTGATATGGAAAAGCATATTTATTTTGACAACAGCGCCACGACGAAAATATGCCCCGAGGCGCTCGGGAAATATATAGAGCTCTCCGAGAGCTGCTACGGAAATCCCTCCTCGCTTCACGCCTACGGACATCTCGCAGAGCGGGAGCTGGAGCGCTCAAGAGAGATTATTCTCGACACGCTCGGCACGAGGGAATGTAAAGTTATATTTACCTCGTCGGGTAGCGAGGCGAACAATCTCGCCATTCTTGGCAGAGCCACAGCCAAGGAAAGATACAGCCGCGGTATGAAGCTAATCACCACCGAGGGCGAGCACGCCTCTGTCACCGAGCCGATGGAACAGTTAAAGAAAATGCGACACGGGGTCGCGTATATCCCCACAAGAGGGGGCGAGGTCGACATTTCGGCACTTGAGCGAGAGCTGACTCGCGATACTGTGCTCGTGTCGGTGATGATGGTTAACAACGAAACGGGAGCGGTCTACGACCTGCCGAGGATAGCGAGGCTTGTTCGGGAAAGGTGCCCAGAGGCTCTTTTCCACGTCGACGCGACGCAGGGATATATGAAGCTTCCCTTCACTATGAGATCGATAGGCGCTGACCTTCTCACCGTATCCTCACACAAGATTGAGGGGCCTAAGGGTGTCGGAGCGCTTATAGTATCTGACAGCGTCATTAAATCGAAGGGTCTTTCCCCGATAGTTTTCGGCGGCGGTCAGGAGCTCGGGCTTCGCTCGGGCACGCAGAATCTGCCTGCCATAGCCGCATTCGCCGAGGCGGCGAGAGTCGGAATGCTCACACTTCATTCGGATATTCAGAAAATGAACGACCTGCGTGCTCTGCTTATAGAAAGGCTCGCCGAGGACGGACTCTGTGAGATTCGCCCCTGCCTGCCAAAGAGATACGCGCCGCATATTCTCAACCTCACCCTGCCGGGTATAAAGAGCGAAACTATGCTTCATTTTCTCTCAGAGAGTGGAATTTTCGTTTCCTCGGGCTCTGCCTGCTCGTCCAACGGCGCATCACACGCCTCGCCTGCGCTTATCGCCTACGGACACACACCCGAAGAGGCAGATTGCTCGATAAGGGTTTCCTTCTCAAGACACAACACTCCCGATGAGGTCCACGCGCTTGCCGACAGGCTGACCGAGGGGCTTTCCCGCCTCTCGAGAATCAAGAGGTAGCTATGGCTCAGATAACCTTCATCACAGTAGGCAGCATCAAGGAGAGATACCTTACCGATGCTCTCGCCGAGTACAAAAAGAGGCTCTCTCAATTCGCTAAAATCTCCGAGGTCGAAATCAAGGAGGAGCGGATTGTCGACGAGGATAACCGTCGCGAAATTTCCGACGCGCTCGACAGGGAGGCCGACAAAATTTTATCCGCCGTGCCCCAGGGCTCGACGCTCGTCGCACTCTGTATCGAGGGAAAGCAGCTCTCATCCGAACAGCTCGCCACAACCGTCGGAAGCGTGCTTGACGAGTCGGGAAAGCTGACATTCGTTATCGGCTCCTCGCACGGTCTTTCCGACAGGGTCAAGAGCGCGGCAAGGTTAAGGCTGTCCTTTTCAAGGCTGACCTTCCCCCACCAGCTGATGCGGGTAGTGCTCTATGAGGCGATATACCGCTCCTTCACAATTCTCGCGGGGAAAAGGTATCACAAGTAGCTGATATATCAAATGAACGAAAAAAACGCACCGCGCAGGTGCGTTTTTAACTATCGACAGCAGAGGGGGGCGCTAGACGAGCTCCTCCGGAAAGGCTCTTGACATCGCGGCGTTGGAGTAGCGCTTATCCCCCGTGACGTCCCTTATAACCCTTATACACTCGGGCAGGGCATACTCCGTGTCGCGCGAGGGTAGCTCGACCTCGAGAATACAGCTTCTTTTCCACGCAGGGTAAGCGTCTATCTCAACCGTTCTTCCGCAGTAGCGCACCGTGTGGCGCGTCTTTTCTACGGGTGTGGTGTCGGGCGCTTGTCTTAAAAGCAGCTCCGAGTATTCCTCGGCGGAAATCTCCCTCTCGTCCTCGTAGCTCGACATTTTGTCTATTCTGACCTTCTTGGTCTCGGTGTACACCACACGGTCGGGATATTCTCTTTTTCTCACCCTGTGGGTAATATGGGCAGGCGAGGAAAGATAGGTCTGGGTTATCCTCGATTTCGTGTAGCTCTCCATTTTCGAAATGACCGAGAAATCCGGCATTTCTATAACTAACTTAATCTCTATCTCAACGGGTATATTTTCCATCATTTCCGGGTCCCTCCGCCGTTATCCGAAGCCGCCACGCTCTCCGAGGCGCTTTTTTTCATTTTATCACGCCCCCCGCCGTCTGTCAAGGTCGCAGGCTCGGTGCATCAATATTTTTCATTTCCTCTTGACTTTCGGGCGCGGTTGTGCTAAAATAACTCCTGATAAATCATTCTTCGGAGGGTATGGATATGAATAACGAAGTGAATAACAGCGTAGATGCTGTCGCAGAGGAGCCCGTAGCATTCGTGGACACCGATACGGCTGCCCTGCCCACCGAGGAGGATATTGCAAGGGCGAGGAAGGCTAAGCTCGCCGCTATCTGGGATAAGGTTACCACGGGTATTCTCATTCTGCTTATGGCATCTCCCTTCCTGATTCTTGGATACATTTTCCACTGGTTCATCACCAAATAACCAAGCGTCGCCTGTATGGGCGACGTTTTTCTATTTTCCCGCCTGTTGTAGGATTTGCACTAAAAATTGACATAGTGGATAAAAAGTTTATACATAATTTGTTAACAATTTGTAAACTTTCTTTTTATAAAATATTTTTTCGCGCGTGATATAGATTTTTTTTGGTATATATGGTATAATTGCGGTTGCTGTGCTCTCGGACGACCCGTGGCACAATAATTTTGCTTTATAAAAAATTTTAATATTGGAGGAAAACAAAATGAGCAAGAAGTATGTATACCTGTTCTCTGAGGGAAACAAGGACATGCGAAATCTTCTCGGCGGAAAGGGCGCCAACCTTGCGGAAATGACCCACATTGGTCTTCCTGTTCCCCAGGGCTTCACCATCACCACCGAGGCTTGCACCCAGTACTATGAGGACGGCAGGCAGATCAACCCCGAAATTCAGGCGGAGATTAACGAGTACATTGTCAAGATGGAGGAGGTTACCGGCAAGAAGTTCGGCGATAAGAAGAACCCCCTTCTCGTTTCGGTTCGTTCCGGCGCGCGCGCATCGATGCCCGGTATGATGGACACTATTCTTAACCTCGGTATCAACGAGGACGTTGTTGAGTATATGGCAGAGAGCTCGGGTAATCCCAGATGGGCTTGGGACTGCTACAGAAGATTTATTCAGATGTACTCCGACGTCGTTATGGAGGTTGGTAAGAAGTACTTTGAGGAGCTCATCGACAAGATGAAGGA
>JAFTST010000042.1 GCA_017467165.1 Clostridia bacterium
GAGGTATGCAATAGGTGAAGCCGCGGTCTATCATGAAATCGCGGGCATAGGAGATAACTGCGGAATGAAGTCTCGCAATATCGCCCATGAGGTAATAGAAGCCGTTGCCCGCAACTCTGCGCGCACTGTCAAGGTCTATACCGCAGAAGCGCTCCATTATCTCGGTATGATAAGGAATCTCAAAATCGGGAACGACGGGCTCTCCGTAGCGCTTTACTTCTACGTTCTCGGAATCGTCCTTTCCTATCGGAACGGTGGGATCTATGATATTGGGAATGGTCATCATTATCTTCGTGACCTTCTCGCCTATCTCAGCCTCTTTGGCTTCAAGCTCGGCAGCCTGAGCAGCTACAAGCTTCTTCGCCTGTTCTGCCTCCTCGAATTTCTTCTGGCCCATAAGAGCGCCGATGGATTTGGAGACTTTATTACGGTTTGCTCTGAGATCGTCAGCGCGCTTCTTGGATGCTCTCAGCTCCTCGTCAAGCGCTATAACCTCATCGACAAGCGGGAGCTTGGAGTCCTGGAACTTGTTTCTGATATTCTGCCTGACGAGCTCGGGGTTTTCTCTCAAAAATTTGATGTCAATCATTTTTCTATCTCCTAACTTAAATTATTAATAAAAAAAGAAGCGCTCCTATCCCACAGAAAAGGGACGGAATGCTCCGCGGTACCACCCTAATTACAGGGCATAGCCCTGTCACTCAACACCCATAAGGCAGGTCTGCCCCGACTCATCGTCGGACGCTCGGAGAGTGGAAAGCGCCAATCTGTCAAGCGGCTCGCACCAACCGCCGCCTCTCTTCTGACTCAAAAACGCATATTCTCCCGTCAATGCCCCTTTAGTATACATCATTTTTCCTGAAATTGCAAGGGCTTTCTTCTATTTTTTCCCTTTGTATGACTAATTATTTTCTTTTTGTCTTGATTTTCCGCGCCGCATAGGCTATAATATTAAGGAAATTAAATTTTTAAGGAGTAATGCTATGTTAGTATCGGCTAAGGAAATGCTGACCAAGGCTAAGGCAGGACACTACGCTGTCGGTCAGTTCAATATCAACAATCTCGAGTGGGCGAAGGCAATCCTTCTCACCGCAGAGGAGATGAAGTCCCCCGTTATTCTCGGCGTATCCGAGGGCGCGGGCAAGTATATGTGCGGCTATAAGACCATCGTCGGTATGGTTGAGGGTATGATAGAGGGACTCGGCATCACCGTTCCCGTAGCTCTTCACCTCGACCACGGCTCATACGAGCACGCTTATAAGTGCATCGAGGCGGGCTTCTCGTCGGTTATGTTCGACGGCTCGCACTATCCCATCGAGGAGAACATCGCCAAGACCAAGGAGCTCGTAGCGGTCTGCAACGAGAAGGGTCTGTCCATCGAGGCAGAGGTCGGCTCTATCGGCGGTGAGGAGGACGGAGTAGTTGGCGGCGGTGAGGTCGCTGACCCCAAGGAGTGCAAGGAAATCGCCAGCCTCGGAGTAACAATGCTCGCGGCAGGCATCGGAAATATCCACGGCAAGTACCCCGAAAACTGGAAGGGCCTCAACTTCGAGGTTCTCGAGAAAATCTCTGTTGAGTGCGGCGATATGCCCCTCGTTCTCCACGGTGGCACAGGTATCCCCGCGGATATGATTAAGAAGGCTATCTCCCTTGGCGTTTCGAAGATTAACGTCAATACCGAGTGCCAGCTCGCCTTCGCAGCGGCTACCAGAAAATACGTCGAGGAAGGCAAGGACCTCACAGGAAAGGGCTTTGACCCCAGAAAGCTCCTCGCTCCCGGCACAGAGGCTATCAAGGCTACCGTACGCGAGAAAATCGAGCTCTTCGGCTCCGCAGGAAAGGCTTAATCCGAATATTATTCACAGGCGCAGGCGCACAGTCTGCGCCTTTTTTCTCGCCCCGGTCACCTTTTGGCTCCAAAATCCCGCTTTATCCAGCCGAGAACGGTGAGATACGGATTTGAAACCCTGCCGCCCAAAGTTAAATATTCTTCTATTTTCAACAGATACAAATCTACCCTTTCCGCAGGTATGAGCTCGCACAGGTGATAATACTGCTCCTCACTCATCTCAACGCCTCCGTAGCGTCCAAGATACCTCAGCTCTATCGGCTCTATATCCTCCTCTGGAATCTCAGGGGAGAAATACCCGCCCCGCGAGCTCAGTACCTCCTCCAGCCCACAGCGAGAATCAGCACCAAAATCCTTTTCTGAAAAATCCTTCCTTCCGCGCTCACCCGACAGACAGACAGTAAGACTATTTTCTTTAGTATCCCCTTTAATATACTCTTTATTATTGGGTGTCAGATTGACGGCTTCGGCACTTCTTTCTGACGGCGAGGAGTCCTCAAATTGATTGTTTTCGGTCAGCAAATTGCGGTTGAGCCTATTTTCAACCGCCTTTTCTCTATTTCTTTTCTCCTCTTCTCTCTCGCATCTTTTCTCGAGAGAGGTCATATCAATTCTGTACTCGTCGACAAGACTGTATATAAGCCCCTTAGCCTTAAGCCCCCGAACACCCCTGTCCACAGAGCTGAGTGAAATTCCCAGCCTTCCTGCAAGATACTGCCTCGAGCCCCAGAAGGCTCTGCCCGTTCCGCGACAGAAGGAATACAGCAGGGCGAATACTAAAAGCTCGCTGCCCGAGAGCCCCAACAGCTCTGTCATAAATCCATAGATGACGTAGCCTGTTCTTTCAAATTTTTTCATTGTTATACCCCTTTTTGTTTTTATCATATCACCGATTTGGTGCTCTGTAAGTACAAGGGGGTTCCAAAATCAAGGCTTGAAAGAGAAAAAACATTGTGCACTCTGCACAATGCTTTAATGCAGAATTAAGAATGCAGAATGCAGAATTGGCAGTTGAAAATGGAAAAAAAGAAAATGAGAGTCACGCCGTGTCAATATCGAGCAGAGGGGGATTAATGCAGAATGCAGA
>JAFTST010000005.1 GCA_017467165.1 Clostridia bacterium
AGCTATGCTGAGAATGGCGTGCTGCAGGAAATAACCGTCAGCGCGCAGAATAGCTATTCCAATAAAAAACGCGAAGAGGAATATACCTACGATAGCATCAATCGACCGGTCACTCGGAAAACAACCTTTGACACTTCTTTTCCAAGATGGATAACGGAAGAGCTAACCTATGAAAAAGGAGCGGACGACCCTTTGGCAGATGGTGCTATACAGAAGTATGACTTCAAGTTTGGTAACGTTCTTGTAGCCAGCACGGAAAATACAACGAACAGCTATAACCTCTTAACCAAAAAGGAAATAGATTTTAAGGGCACGCCGTTTATTAAAAGCATAACCTACGATAAAACAAGGGTGAAGAAATATACAGTAGAGTATGATGTAGAGCCTCGGTGGGTGCTGGCGGACTATGAGTATGAGTATGACAGTCTTGGCAGAATCGTATCTGTTGACGAAACAGCACCCGGAAGTCCTCATCCTATCGTATATCGATATGATTCTTACGGACAGCTTGTCCGAGAGGACAATGAGAACGTCGGCAGTTTTTTTGACTACACCTACGATAGCCACGGAAATATCACTAAGGTAATTAGTTACGACAGCGCTACGGTCAGTCAGAAGGAGAATATTAGCTTTGAGTACGATTCTGCCGACCGACTGATAAGCTACAACGGAAAGAGCATTACGTATAACTCGCTCGGCTGTATTACTTCTTATGATTCAAAAAATTATAATTGGACAAAGGGTAAGCTTTCCTCTATTATCAAAGGCAAACTGACTGATGCTTTACCATACGAGGACTGCTTTTTTGCCTACAACGGCTACGGACAGAGGACGAGAAAGAGCTGTAGAAAGGATGACAAGCTTGACGTCTCCTATACATGCGATACGGGCTATACCTACGATTCGAGCGGAAGGCTTATAAGAGAATTTTATGAGGAAAGCCATCAGTCCGGATATACCTATACCATAGAGCTGATCTACGTCTACGACGAGAGTGGTATTATCGGCGTATTGTTCAGCGATAACGGAGCGGCGCACAAGGCGTACTACTACGTACGGAATCTGCATGGTGACGTAATATCCGTTCACAACGAGCATTATACCAAGGTAGCGGAGTATGCTTATGATGCTTACGGAAATTGCATTGTAACAAATCAGACTGATTCTACCTTCGCAAACTATAACCCCATCAGATACAGAGGCTATTACTACGATAGAGAAACGAAGCTGTATCACGTGGGAGCAAGGTATTATTCTTCTGAATTCAGAAGATGGATTTCTCCAGATACAACTGAATATTTAGATCCTCAAAGTGTTAATGGATTGAACTTATATTGCTACTGTGGAAATGATCCTGTAAATCGCTATGATCCAAGTGGACATGCATGGGATTGGGTGCTTGATGTTGCGTCGGTAGCGTGGAGTTTATTTGATTTTATTAAAAAACCTTCTTGGGAAAACGCTGGGTGGTTAGCTTTAGATGTTGTTTTAGGAATTATACCTTTTGTTCCTGCAATTGGAAAGGGATTAAAAGGTTTATCTAAAGTAGACGATATAGTGGATATTGGCAAAGGTGTTAATCGTTTAGACGATGTTCATGACGCAATAGTTATTGGTAACGGTATGGATAGAGTAAAAGATGCTGCTAGAATATATGATGCCGCTTATTATGGAGGTTATGGTCCACTAAACGCCTTGGTTGATGCTGGAAAGTTCTCTGAAGCAAGTGTAAAAATGAAATTGCTAGCCAGAGTGGATAATGCAAAATGGTTATTTAAAAATGTTTTTGCTGGAGCAAAGATTATTGACATTGGTAAAGATGGTAGAAATATTGTAAAATGGTTTATATCAGCGTATGGAATGGAAAGAAGACTTTTATTTTATTGGTGGCATGGTGGACATACTATAACTCGATTAATCAGATTATTTTAGGAGAAACTTATGAGTGTACAAAAAGCTTTTAAATTTTTAATTGATCAGTACGATTTTAAATATGGATTTAATAGATTTTCTGAGTTTAATGATTTTTTAGGTCCTTTTGACGCTTATAGTTTTTATAATGATTATGGTTGCTTTACAATACTTCATGCTGTTCAAAGAAACGAAATGGAGTATTATATATCTCAAGAGTTTTCAAACAGGCAAGATATATTATTTGAGATTAAAATAAGTGAACAGGTATTCAAAATAATGAAAAAAAACAGAGTAAATCCTTTGAATTTGTTCAAAAGAGATAACACATTAGTTGCCAAATTTATTGCAGACGAAATTAATAAGAACGGTGTATTTTTCGGGATTAAAGTGAAACGAAATTAAACGCTATTTTTGCAAGCACAGCGAACAGTGTAGTGAATGTTTTTGGAGAGGGGAGAATAATGAAATGAGGTAATTACAAATTGGAGGATAAAAGAAAAACCCAAAGAACTTGCAATTTATAAATTATTGTGGTACAATATAGAGTGAATTAAAATGCGCTCACGGCGGGGCGGCTCATTCGCCGCCTTCTGCACGGAGTGACGGAGGTTTATATGGAAAAGTTTTATCTCACTACCGCTATCGCGTACGCATCTAGTAAGCCCAATTTCGGAAACACCTACGAGATAATTATGTCGGACGCCTTCGCGCGCTTTCAGAAAAGGCTCGGTAAGGACGTTTTTCTATGCACGGGTACGGACGAGCACGGTCAGAAAATCGAGGACCTTGCTAAGGATGCAGGCATCTCCCCGAAGGAGTACGTTGACCGCGTTGCCGCGGAAATCAAGGGCATCTGGGACCTTATGGGCGTGGAGTACGACCACTTTATCCGCACCACAGACGACTATCACGAGCGCGTAGTGGCGAAGATATTCAAGAAATTCTACGACAAGGGCGATATATACAAGGGCTTCTACGAGGGCTGGTACTGCACCCCCTGTGAGTCCTTCTTCACCGAAACGCAGGTTGTGGACGGCAAGTGCCCCGACTGCGGCAGAGAGGTCAAGCAGGCGAGGGAGGAGGCGTACTTCTTCAAGATGTCCAAGTATGCCGACAGGCTTATCAAGCATATCGAGGACAACCCCGGCTTTATCGAGCCCGAGAGCAGAAAGAAGGAGATGGTTAATAACTTCCTGAAGGTCGGACTTCAGGACCTATGCGTTTCGAGAACCTCCTTCAAGTGGGGCATTCCGGTTGACTTTGACGACAAGCACGTGGTCTACGTCTGGCTTGACGCCCTGACCAACTATATCACCGCCCTCGGCTACGACCCCGACAGGTCCTACGAGGAGCAGGACGAGAAATTCAAGAAGTATTGGCCCGCGGACGTTCATATCATAGGAAAGGATATTCTCCGCTTCCATACTATCTATTGGCCTATATTCCTGATGGCGCTCGAGCTTCCTCTGCCGAAAAAGGTGTTCGGTCACCCCTGGTTCAACTTCGGCAACGACAAGATGTCGAAGTCCAAGGGCAACGTAGTGTACGCGGACGAGCTTGCGGAGGTATTCGGCGTTGACGCTGTGCGCTACTACGCGCTCTCCGAGATGCCCTACAACTCCGACGGCTCTATCACCTATGAGAGCGTTATCGCGAGATACAACAACGATTTGGCGAACAACCTCGGAAACCTCGTCAGCCGTACCCACGCTATGACGAAAAAGTATTTCGGCGGTGTCGTTCCCGCGCCAGAGGTGCGCGAGCCTCTTGACGAGGAGCTGTACGCGGCTGTACGAGAGGGAATTGACAGGTCGCTCTCGCTGATGGGCGAGTATCGCGTGGCAGACTCTCTCGAGGCTATATTCACTATGCTTCGCCGCGCCAACAAGTATATCGACGAAACTATGCCCTGGGTTCTTGCCAAGAGCGAGGAAACCCGCGGAAGACTCGCTACGGTTATCTATAATCTTCTGGAGGTTATAAGAGTAGCTGCAGTTCTTCTCGTGCCCTATATCCCCACCACCTCGAAGAATATTTTCTCCCAGCTTGGCACGGACAAGACCGAGCTTGTGACCGTCAGCTCCTTTGGAGCTCTTGAGGCAGGAAAGCCGCTCGGAGAGGCGTTCACCCTCTTCCAGAGAATTGACGAAAAGAAGTTCCTCGAGGAAATGGAAGAAAAGGCGAAGTCAGCCCTTGAGGCGAATAAGCCCATACCCGAGCCCGAGCACGAGGCCGAAATCGGTATCGAGAGCTTCGCCGCGGTTGAGCTGAGAGTCGCCGAGATTATTTCCGCAGAGCCCATTCCGAAGGCGAAAAAGCTGCTGAGGCTCCAGGTTGACCTCGGATATGAGAAAAGACAGATTGTTTCGGGAATTGCCAGGTTCTACACCCCCGACCAGCTCGTTGGAAAGAAGGTCTGCATAGTCTGCAACCTCAAGCCCGCGAAGCTGTGCGGAGTTGATAGCTTCGGTATGCTTCTGGCATCGGGCGAGGATGAGATTAAGGTAGTGTTCCTCGACCCCTCGGCTAAAAACGGAGACAGAATACACTGATGAAATATTTTGATTCACACGCGCACTACTACGACGAGCGCTTCTGTGAGGAAATGGATGGGAGCGTCGATGAGCTTATCGACGCTCTTCTTTCGGAGAGCGTGTCGGGAATTATCAACATCGGCACCTCGCCCGAAACCTCCAGACTCGCCATAGAGCAGGCGAAAGGACACGAAAATATGTACACCGCCGTCGGTATTCACCCGTCGGACACGCGCTTTCTCTCGGATATGGAAAGCGAGCTCTCCGAGATAGAGAAAATGCTCCTCTCGCCTGACTCGCGAGCGGTAGCTATCGGCGAGATAGGGCTTGACTATCATTATCCCGATACCGACAAGGAGCGGCAGATGCGCTATTTCGAGGCGCAGCTCGATATGGCGAGGCGGCTGGATATGCCCGTCGTTATACACGACAGAGACGCTCACGGTGATATAATGGAGGTGCTCCGCAGGCACAGCGGAGTCAGAGGAGTGCTCCACAGTTATTCCGG
The DNA here is from genome assembly GCA_017467165.1 of Clostridia bacterium. Lineage (GTDB taxonomy): Bacteria > Bacillota > Clostridia > Oscillospirales > CAG-272 > UBA1740. The sequence goes on from JAFTST010000005.1 coordinate 4,957, forward strand.
AAGCGTCGAGATGGCGGAGGAGCTTGTTAAAATAGGCTTTTATATCTCCTTCTCGGGCACTATAACCTTCACCAACGCGAGAAAGCCTCGCGAGGTAGCCGCCGTCCTGCCAAGGGACAGGGTGCTTATCGAAACCGACTGCCCGTATCTCGCTCCGCACCCCAAGCGCGGCACGCTCAATCACTCGGGAAATCTCAACCTCACCTGCGCCGCCCTCGCGGCAGTATGGGGTATCAGTGAGGAGGAGTGCGCGAGGATAACCGAAGAAAACGCGAAAAGGATTTTTGGCATATGAAAACATCGATGACTGTGACCTACGAGGTTGGAGAAGGACTGTATATCAACGTCACCAACTATTGCACCAATCACTGCTCCTTCTGCATCAGAAAAAACGGGGAGGGAGCATACGGCTCGGACAGCCTGTGGCTCGAAAGAGAGCCGACGGAGGAGGAGATACTTGACTCGGTTTTCTCCCGCGACCTTTTGAAATATAAGGAGCTCGTTTTCTGCGGCTACGGCGAGCCGTCTGTAAGGCTCGGAGTCTGTCGCTCGGTAGCCCTGAGGGTCAAGGCTGTGGCGCCCCATCTGTCCGTGCGTATCAATACAAACGGACATTCCGACCTCATTCTTGAGAGAAATACCGCGCCCGAATACCGTGACGCCTTTGATACCGTATCAATCAGCCTTAATGCGCCCACGGCGGAAAAATATGCCGAAATATGCCACCCCGTGTATAAATTATCCGCGCTTGACGCCGTGATTGAGTTCGCCAGAAATGTAAAGGAATATGTACATAGCACGGTTTTCACCGTGGTTGGCGATTTTCTCACCGAAAAGGAGATTTCCGAGTGTCGGAGCATCGCCGACAGCGTCGGAATACCCCTCAGAGTCAGGGAATATATCGGGTAGCTTCTCGGAACAATTCTATATTGAAATACTATATTGAAAACGCAGTCTTGGAAAAACCTCGACTGCGTTGTTTTTCTATTTTTGTTCCCCAAGGCAATTCAGCTGACTGACAAATCCCCCGTTGGTAACGTCGGAGAGCATCGTTCTCTGCATATATACCTCAGCAGGCGGCACTCTCATTATATCGAAGCTCACCCCGAAAAATCCAAGCTCACCCATAAGCTCAAGTCTGTCTTTGGTGTTCTCGAGGCTTTCAAGGACTGCTCTTTCTCTGCCGCCCTCGACGGTGATATATTTTCCCTCGTCGCAGTGCGTGATTTTCGCCCCTCGCTTTTCTGTTATCCTGAGGGCGTCCTCTCTTGAAATATACCTTCCGTCACATCTGGCGAAGGCAGACATATCGAGGAAGGCGGAGGAAATATCCCACCTGTCCGCGTGCTCTGTTATCTTTCTTCTCTCGCCGTCATCAAAGCTCGGTATCGGCTCGCGCCACAGCTTGTCGTACCTCAGAACACCCATATCTGCGTACTCCATATATCCGGATTCCTCGCCCACCGACCCCTCGCACACAAGGCAGAGCCCCGCCGCTAAAAGCTGCTTTTGTAATTCCAGCATCAGCTCACTGAGGTTTCCCTCGGCATTTTTCTCGCCGCCCAATGTTATTCCGCAGTAGCCGTGGCTTCCCGCGAGCATCACAGCCCCCCTGATAAAGTCATACCGCTCGCACTCGGGAAGGCTTTCGATATATATTCTGAGAAGGGTGTATTTTCCCTCGGCTCTGCCGTATTCCGCCACCCCTCTTTCCCAAGGCAGCGACCTGATATCCGCTCCCCTTGCCACAGCGCCGGCGACCGTCAGAAAATTCAGATACGGCATATACTCGCTAAGCCGAGAGCGGCTGCAGCCACCGTAGCAGTATCCGTTGGTCACGGCAACCGCCGACTGTACGCAGTCAAGTCTCAGAACAAGCAGCTGCCCCGGGTATATCTCCCTCTGGCCTCGGAGCTCCGGATTGAGGGCTATAATTTTTCCCTCGGGGACATCAAATCTTTTTGATATCGAGCCGAGAGTATCCCCCCTTCTCACGTTGTACGTCCTCGTGGGCAGGGGGACTATTATCTCCCGACCCTCGCACAGCTCTCCGCTACCGACGCGGTTAATCTCTCTGAGATATGAGGGAGGCGCTCCGTACTCCCTCGCTACGTCGTATATGTTTTCGTTAGCCTTCGCTCTATGTATTCTCATATTATCTCCTTTTTGGTAGTCTATGCCAACCGACTATTAATGTTAACACGTACGATGCGCTAAAAAGGTCGCATACTGCGGGTGAAAAGATTTTTTCGGATGACACCCGACTAAAAACAATATATTTCGCGCGGGGACTTGAAATCTATGTTTTTCTGTGATAAAATAATAGAAAAACTTGTATGGAGATTTTGAAATGCAGCTGAAAAATGGCTTTGTTCTTGAGAGCGTTGGCGGCGCTTATCTCGCCGTTGCAGTCGGCGAGGAGGCGGTTATGGCTAACGCGCTTATCCGTATGAACGCGACGGGCGCCTTCATCTGGCGACTTCTTTCCGAGGGAGACTACACCGAGGAGCAGCTTGTCGAGGCTATGCTCGGAGAGTACGACGTTCCCCGCGAGCTTGCAGAGCGCGATATTCGTGCGTTCATAGCTAAAATAACCGAGGCGGGACTTCTCAGATAATGATTAATTCAACCACCCTGGCAGAGGAGCTTGCCCTGCACGGAACCTGCGCGGGAACGACAAGAGGCGTCAGCATGGAGCCTCTTTTCAGAACGAACAGGGACGTGGTGGTTATAGAGCGCCCTGCCTCCGAGTTAAAAAAATATGACGTCGCCCTCTACCGTTATCCCGACGGTAAGTACGTCCTTCACCGCGTTATCGGTGTCAGGGATGATATATATCTGATCAGGGGCGACAATACCTTCGTTGTCGAAAGGATACCGAAGGAGTGGGTTATTGGCGTTCTCGTGCGCTTTAACCGAAAGGGAAAGAGCCATTCCTGCGAGGAGCGCGGCTATAAGGCGTACTCTGTGATATGGAATTTTCTGTATCCCGTGCGCTACCTATGGCACCGCACGCGCATGCTTCTTGGTAGGGCGAAAAGATGGCTTTTCAGGAAAAGGAGAACTGAAGATGGAAAGCAATAATACTCTGAGAGCCGCTATGCGATATATCGCAGGAGCGGTCAGAGCCCTGAAATACGGTGAAGGCGCGCCCGAGCTACCCTCGGAGCTCACATGGAATAAGGTCTATGCCGTAGCGAAGGCGCACTCGCTGGCGAGCACGGTCTGGTATATTCTCGAGCCAACGGTAAGAGCAGACCTCAGGGAGAATGAGGAGCTCCGCTCCCTGTGTGACAGGTGGGAGGGGCAGAGAGGCATAGATTATGCCAAAAACCTGGTGCAGACCGCCGAGTTTTCCGCCCTGACACAGCTTTTCTCCGAGAATGAGATTAAATTCCTTCCTATGAAGGGCTTTATATTCAAGCGCCTGTGGGCGCGCCCTGAGCATCGCACGATGGCGGATATGGATTTCTGCGTTGAGGAGAGGGATATGCAGAGGGTCGCGGACATTCTTATAGCGCGAGGATATCATCCCGAGGTGGAGGATGGCGTGGTGCACGATACCTTTGATAAGCCCCCATACCTGCACGTCGAGGTACATAAGTCGCTCTTCGTCAAGTCAAACGACACCTTTGACAGCTGGATACCGAGGGAGGATAACCCCTATTGGTACGAGATGCTGCCCCACGACCTTCTCACCTTCAACGTCGGGCACATTCATAAGCATTTCGTTGGAGGCGGCTGCGGCGCTCGCTCGCTTTTCGATATATATCTGTATCTTGAGGAGTACGGCGAGAAAATTGACCGCGACGCTCTTGAGGCGGCGCTTCGGGAAAAGGAGCTTTCGGACTTCTATAAGAAGCTTCTGCACCTCGTGTATTTCTGGTACGGCGACGGTAGCTTTCCCTTCGAGCCCGACCCAAGATTTATCAAGGGCGGAAAGCCCACCGACGAGCTTCTTGAGATGGAGTATTTCATTATAACGGGCGGATCCTACGGCTGTGAGGAAAACAGGGTTAAGTACGCGCTTTCGAAAAAGAGCAGGCTTGCCTACGCTCTTGAGCTTGCCTTCCCGAAATACTACGTTATGAAGGCAATTTTCCCCGCGCTCAGATATTGCCCGATACTTCTGCCGTTCCTCTATCCTGTAAGATGGATTATGTATCTTTTCAACGGCAAGGTGAAGAGATTTTTCGGGTACATTTTCGGGAAAAAGAAGACTGAAAAATGAGTTCTTCAGGCGGCAGACCGCCGACCTGACGAAAGGAGAAATATATGAAATATAAATACACTATCAGCGGCATTGATTGCCCCAACTGCGCCTCAAAGCTTGCCAAGCTATTCGAAAAGGCTGACGGAGTTGACTCTGCGAAGATAAATTTTCTCTCCGAAAAGCTGACGGTTGAGAGCGAGCTTTCCGAGGCGGAGCTTCTGCCCATGCTTCGCGAGGTGGCAGAGGGCTTTGACAGTGATATTGAGATAGAGTGAGTATGAAAAAAAGAAAAAAAGGCATATCAAAGCTTCTTCGCTCCGAGCCCTTTCGACTGATTGGAGGTCTGGCTTTTTTCATACCTGCCTTTATCCTTGAGAGAGTCGGGCTTCCCGTCCTGTCCTTAGCGCTGTATATTTCCGCGCTCGTTCTGTCGGGCGGCGCGGTGTTTTTTGACGCTGTGCGAGGAATTGTCAGAAAGGATTTCCTTGATGAAAAATTTCTGATGAGTATAGCCTCGGTTGGCGCTATGATTATCGGCGAGGCGGAGGAGGGCGTCGCGGTGATGCTCTTCTATATACTCGGCGAGTGGTTCGAGCATATCGCCGTCCGTCGCTCAAGAAGCTCAATCCGCTCCCTTCTCGATATTCGCCCCGACAGCGCGGTTGTGCTTTCGGACGGCGAGGAGGTGCTCACCGATGCCGACGACGTGGAGATAGGCTCGCTTATCGTTATTCGCTCGGGCGAGCGGGTAGCGCTCGACTGTGTCGTCGTAGAGGGCGGCTGTGACCTTGATACGTCTGCTCTGACCGGCGAATCCGTGCCTGTCGGCGTATCCGTCGGAGACGAGCTTCTCTCGGGAGCTATCGTGGCTTCCGGAGTAGTCACCTGCCGAACGCTTCGCACCGCGGACAATTCCTGCGCGTCGAGGATTCTCGACCTCGTTGAAAACGCTCAGGAGAAAAAATCACGCTCCGAGAGCTTCATCACCAGGTTTTCGAGGGTATATACCCCAATAGTCACCTCGCTGGCTTTTCTGATGGCGGTGATTCCCACCGTTTTCGGCTGGCTCAGCCTATCCGAGTCGGTGTACAGAGCTCTGTCATTTCTCGTCGTGTCCTGCCCTTGCGCCCTGGTTATTTCGGTGCCTATGGCATACTTCGGCGGCATAGGCGGGGCGGCGTCGAGCGGCGTGCTCTACAAGGGCGGTAACGTCTTCGCTCCCATAAGTCGCGCGCGCACCGCGGTGTTCGATAAGACCGGCACGCTCACCAAGGGAACGCTCTCCGTGTCGGGTGTAGTCACTAAGGATATCGACGAGGATGAGCTGTTGGCTCTCGCCGCGTCGGTCGAATACACCTCAAGACACCCGATAGCCGAGTGCATCAAGGCGGCGGCGAAGAAAACCTATCCCGTAGTCCTTCCGAGCGAGCTTGCAGGAAGGGGAGTTCTCGGCTATATAGACGGAAAGAGCGTTGCCGTCGGCAACCTCAGATATATGCACTCTATGTACGTTAACCCACCCGTTACCGACGCTGGAGTCTACGTTGCCGTTGAGGGAAGATTCGCGGGAGCGATATATCTTTCCGACACTATAAAGGACGAGGCGAGCGAGGCAATAAGCTCGCTGAGACGCCTTGGCGTCAGCCGTGTGGTTATGCTCTCGGGCGACAGAGCGGCGACTGCGAGGGAGGTCGGAAATACCCTCGGCTTTGATGAGGTGCACGCCGAGCTTCTTCCCACGGGAAAGGTCGAGCGACTCGAGAAAATTATTAAAGAGAGCGACGGTGGGGTTATCTACGTCGGCGACGGAATTAACGACGCTCCCTGCCTGGCTCGCGCCGACGTCGGCGTTGCTATGGGCTCGCTCGGCAGCGACAGCGCCATAGAGGCGGCTGATGCGGTTATAATGTCAGACAACCTTCTGCGCCTCTCGGACGCTATCAAAATAGCGAGAAAAACCGAGAGAATAGCTATGGAAAACATCATCTTCGCCATAGGCATCAAGCTCGCTATACTCGCCCTTGTTTCGGTTAACCTCGCGGGTATGTGGCTCGCGGTATTCGCCGACGTCGGAGTGGCGGTGCTCGCTATTCTCAACTCGACAAGAACGCTCATAGGCAGAAGAAAACGGGAAAAATAAGCGGCTTCGGTGATGTGATACCCAAAAAAAGAAAAAAGAGGCGTTTCGCCTCTTTTTTTCGTTGCTTAATCCTGTAAGGATTAATTTATTCTGCCGGGAAAAGGAAAAACTTAGTATTTTTCCTTCATAGTGCGCTCGATATCCCTCTCGGCATCTCTTTTAGCGATGCTCTCGCGCTTGTCGTAGTTCTTCTTACCCTTGCAGAGTCCTACCGCCATTTTAACCCTCGAGCCCTTGAAATAGAGCGAGAGGGGAACGAGGGTATATCCCTCGCGCGACACGAGTCCTGTGAGCTTCATTATCTCCGACCTGTGCATCAGGAGCTTTTTGGGGCGCAGGGGGTCTCTGTTGAAAATATTGCCCTGCTCGTAGGGGCTGATATGAACCCCGAGGGCGAACATCTCTCCGCCGTCAATCTCACAGTAGGAGTCCTTAAGGTTACAGCCGCCTGCGCGCAGGGATTTAACCTCCGTGCCGAACAGCTCAATACCCGCCTCGTACACCTCCTCGACGAAGTAATCGTGCCTCGCCTTTCTGTTATCGGCTATTATTCTTGTGTCCTTCTTGTTTTCTGCCATTTCAACCTCTTGTGGCGTGTTATTACCTGTATTCTAACACATATCTGACAGAAAAGCAAGGTCTTATCTGCATATTTCGGATACCAGCTCCAAGAGCTTGAAGCGTACGCTGTATCTGCCCGCCGCTACAAGCTCGTTTTCCCTCTCGGTGTATTCCACCCTCTCGGTAGCGAGCTCGAGGCACATCGGGGGAAACATCACGCACCACCAGTTTTTTCCCTCGCCCGAGCCCAGCTCGACGATAAGCGAGGTGTAGTAGCCCTTCGGCAGAGTGAAGCCCTCGTACTTCCTGGTGTCAAACCATTCCGTGCCAAGCCGAACGGTAGCCCCGTAGCCTGCGCCAAGCTCGGAGAGCCACCCCTCAATATCCGCCTCTATCTCGGACAGCCTGTCCAAAAGCTCCCCCTCAGCCTCTTTTTTCGATAAGCTCCCGCCAAGGATGGAGGAGTATTCTGCGAGCAGCCTGTCCCGTATTTCGAGCTTGATTTCCTGAGCCTCCTCGTCGTCGCCGTCTGCTCTTATATGTAGACGAACCGTGTCCTCATATATCGCCGCCTCCGCCTCAGTGGGTATCATAACCAGAAGCGCTGTGCCCAGCACAAGACAAATCATAGCCAGAAAAAAGTCAAATCTTTTCATTTTTCTCTCCTTCTTTTGAAATTCACCATATTATTTCCCCAAGACTTCGGTTTTATTCACAAATCGAGGGGTGAATTGTGACGAAAATATCCCGCCTTTATTGACAAGAGGGCTTACCTATGGTAAAATAAGGCGGAATTACAAAAAAAGAAGGAGAATTGATATGATTCCCAATATTCCTGAAATACAGGACAAGGCGAAATATTCTGCCTGTGAGCTTCCGAGAGAAAAGCTGGAGTACGCTCTTGCCGAGGCGCTCAAGAAGGTGGATTACTGCATCGAGTGCGTTGGCGACCAGTTCCCGAATGAGTGGAGCGACGACAACGTGTATAAGACGGTTCCCAACGATTGGGGCTGGGGCAACGGCTTCTGGTCGGGTATTCTCTGGCACTCCTATCAGCTGACGGGAAACGAGAAATACAAGGAGGTTATGCTCAGCCAGCTTCCCTCGTGGACACAGAGAATCAAGGAGAAGATTGGCGTTAACCACCACGATATGGGCTTCCTTTATAGCCTTTCCTGCGTTGCCGCATATAAGCTGACGGGCAACCTTGAGGCACGCGACGCCGCTATTATGGCAGCAGACCACCTCTGCACCAGATATCAGGAAAAGGGCGAGTTCATTCAGGCGTGGGGCGACGTCTCCGACCCGAAGGACTACCGACTGATTATCGACTGTCTGCTCAACATTCCGCTGCTCTATTGGGCAAGCGAGGTAACGGGTGACGAAAGCTACGGCGAGATAGCCTGGAAGCACTTCAATTCTACCGTTGAGGTATGCTGCCGCGAGGATGCGAGCACCTACCATACGTATTATTTTGATCCCGAGACGGGACTCCCCGTCCACGGCGCTACCGCTCAGGGCGCGTTTGACGACTCTGCCTGGGCGCGCGGTCAGACCTGGGGCATCTACGGACCTCTGCTTACCTATATTTATAGGAAGAGCGATAAGGCTATGCAGGTGTTCAAGGCTACCACCAACTATTTCCTCAACAATCTTCCCTCGGACTATATAGCCTATTGGGATCTTATCTTCAAGGACGGCTCGACCGAGCCCCGCGACACCTCGTCCAACGTTATCGCAGTCTGCGGTATGCTCGAGGGAATCAAGCACATGGACAAGGACGACCCCCTGCGCCAGATATACGTCAATGCTATCAACAGGATTATGAACGCGCTTATAGACACCTGTCTTTCCAAGGACGTTCCCGAGTCCAACGGTCTTCTTATGCACCAGACCTACGCGCTTCCTCAGAATATAGGCATCGACGAGCACAACATCTGGGGCGACTACTTCTATATGGAGGCGCTGCACAGAATGCTTGAGCCCGATTGGGAGCTCTACTGGTAATTTTTCGCAGAATTTCCCCTAGCCCAAAAAGGATATTGAGGTACAGTAAGCCGCGGCTCTGTACCTCATTCTGATTTTTTCTGTATTTGGAGTTGTTATGGCAGAGTATATTGAAATAACCGATTTCTCGGACGAAAGACTTGATATATACGTCAGACTGACGGGCGGTCAGCTCAGGCGCGGACTTGAGTGTGAGAGGGGAATATTCATCGCAGAGAGCCCGACGGTTATCGGCGTGGCGCTTGACGCAGGCTGCGTTCCGCTGTCGCTTCTGACGGATAAGAGGCTGCTCGGCGGCGCTGTCGACGAAATTATATCGAGAATGCCCGAGGACCTGCCGGTGTTTTTCGCCGAGCGCGACCTACTCACCGAGATGACCGGCTTTGAGCTGACGAGGGGGGCGCTTTCAGCTATGTATCGACCCGAGGAGAAGACCGTCGAGGAGCTTCTTTCGGGAAAGAGCAGGGTAGCCGTGCTCGAGGCGGTTGCCGACGCGACGAATATCGGCGCTATCTTCCGCTCTGCCGCAGCCCTTGGAATAGACGCGGTGCTGGTTACTCCGACCTGCTGCGACCCACTCTGCCGCAGGGCAGTCAGGGTGAGTATGGGTACGGTATTTCTCGTGCCGTGGTGTCATATAGGTAAGACCAAGGAGGATTGGCCTGCCAGTATATCTGTCCTTGAGAAAATGGGCTTCACAACCGTCGCTATGGCGCTCTCTCTTGACTCGGTTCCGATATCAGACCCGAGACTCAAGGATGCTGAAAAGCTGGCTATCGTCCTCGGCACCGAGGGCGACGGGTTGTCGAAAAGCACCATTGCCGCCTGCGACTATACTGCGAAAATACCGATGTCACACGGCGTTGACAGCCTCAACGTCGCCGCCGCGGGAGCCGTCGCCTTCTGGGAGCTCGGCAACTGCGAAAAATAGCTATAATAACAGATTGAGCGCCACCCGTGCGAAATTTCTTCCGGGTGGCGCTCTTTTTTTGATGTAAGCCTTAATTTACAAAACTATGAAAAATACTACAAGACCGGCAACGAGCCATACCGATGAGGACACGATAACCGTGTAGTCGATGTGCTCCATCTCTTTTCTCTTTTTAATCAGCTTGATAACGAAGAATACAAGCGGAACGAGCGGAACGGCAATACCGACCAAAGCTGAAATAATAATTACAGCAGCCCGCGCTCCCTCGGGGGAGTAGGTCGGCTCGTAGGTATAATCCTCCTCGGGATAATATTCATCCATAGGGGGCGAGGCATGCGCCGCAACCGACAGAATGCTCACTGTAAGCAGGAGAAAAAGAAGCAGGGTGAGAAGCTTTTTGATATTCATATCTATACCCCCTTATGCCAGATTGAGATTTCCGCGCAGCTTGGATACGCAGAACTTGTAGAAGAAGCAGGACACGAGAACGATAGCCGCCGCTATGCCGAGAAGGAGCATCAGAATGACCCAGGGAATAGCCGCGTTGGGTATTATTTCGGGATATTCCTGAAGCGCCTGTACGACTACGCTGAACAGCGACGAGGTTATAAGCGAGACCACCTCGAGTGCCATACTCAGTCCGTAGTATACCGCGATTGACATCAGAATCTTGTGCTTTTTCGCCACAGTACCGCCAAAGGTGATGCAGGCGAAGGTTGCCATAGTTGAGTATATGAAGGACGCGAGCATCAGGATAACGAACGCGACAGAGTACACTATCGCCCACACGACAATCTTGTTGTCTACCATGTGGCTGAAGATATCGAGGGTGTCCTTGATATCCTGAACGAAGTAGAAGAGCATAGGCGAGCCGTCAGCGCCCGGCCAGATAAGCAGCATAAGGCAGAGCGAAACGGTGAAAACCAGAGCGCTCGCGGTGTTGAAGATGAAGGCGGTCAATATCTTCGCGTCGAAAAGCGTGGAGCGCTTAACGGGCAGGGTGAAGGTAAGATACGCCTCGTCTGTGAAGAAATTGTTATAGTACCTGACTATTATCAGAATAGAGGTGATAACTATGTAGGCTATAATTCCGATGAAGGACAGTATCAGTCCGAGAATAACGATAGGGAAAAATGCGAAGTTCAGCTCGGGGTTTTCGACAAGGCGCATGCACACGCCGCCGACAGCTCCGAGTGCCACGGAGGTGGCGCTGAGAATAAGCCATATTTTCCAAATCGCGCCCAGGTCGTATTTTAATACCTTACGTAGCATCTGAACACCTCCCTGAACAATTCGTCAATGGTCTTTCCCGTTGTTTCTCTCACTCTGTCCGCGTTGCCCGCGCGAAGAATCTCTCCGCCGTAGCCCATGAAAGCGAACTCGTCGAGCACGGGCTCGATATCGTTGATAAGATGGGTGGTTATGATAACCGCCGCGTCGGGATTGAAGTTGCCGAGAATGGTGCTGAGAATATACTCGCGGCTCGCGGGGTCAACGCCGCCGATGGGCTCGTCGAGCATATAGAGCTTGGTCTTTCTTGACATTACCATTATCAGCTGAGTTTTTTCCTTCATACCCTTGGACAGAGCGCTGAGCTTCTGATTTAGGGGAATACCGAGGTCGCGGAGCATTTTCTCCGCCGCACCGGCGTCAAAATCCGAATAGAAATCCGAGAAAAATTCAATAAGCTGATTAACGTACATAGACGCGTTAAAATAGGTGCGCTCAGGCAGATAGGAAATGAGCGAGTTGGTTTCTTCGGAGCGAGGAATACCGCATATTTCAATGCTACCCGAGTCGGGTGTGAGTATGCCTGCCACGAGCTTAAGAAACGTGGACTTTCCACAGCCGTTGGGGCCGAGGAGTCCGAGTATTTTTCCCGAGGGCACGCTGATATTGAAGTCAGCTAATACGGGCACCCCCGCGGTGTAGCACTTTCTCAGGTGCTGACACTGTAGAATTGGCTTATCAGGGTTGATTATCACAATACCTCCTTATATCCTCGCACAGCTGCTCGGGCTCAATGCCAAGCAGCAATGCTTCATTGACTGTTTTTTTGACGAAATCCTCACGCACTCTCACGCGCGCCAGGGAAATTACCTCGGCGTCGGTCGTGACCACTCTGCCCGTGGTGCCGTGTGTGATGAGAAGCCCCTCACTCTCCAGAATAACCAGCGCCTTCTGCATAGTGTTGGGATTAACCGCCGCCTCGTACGCCAGAGCGCGCACGGCGGGGAAGTCGGAGCCCATCGGGTATACTCCGTCGATAATATCGCGCCTGAGCCTGTCGGCAATCTGAACCGTCAGAGGCGAATTGCCCTCAAATTTCCATGCCATAGCATCACTCTCCCTTCGTTGTACTACTACAATAATACAACACTCCTCCGAATATGTCAATAGCATAGCCGAAAATAGTGCGAAAAGCGGGAAAAGTGAGAAAAAAGCGGAAAATACAGCCGCCTCTGCGAAAAGCGGGGGTGGGGGAGGGTTATTAATGCAGAATGAGGAATGCAGAATGTAGAATGAGATAGTTGAAAATTGAAAATTGAAAACTTGAAAATGCGGGCGAAAAAAGAAGCCGAGCCAAAGACTCAACGAAAAGCCTCTGACTCAGCATCTGTGCGTGGTATTAAATTATTGAAGCCTGCATCTGTACTTCTGCATGAATGCCGCGTCCGACATCGTGAGAAGAACTATTCCCTCGATGAAGCCTACGAGGGAGGGAATATAGGTCCAGCAGAACAGAAGATAGAGAATACCCTTTCCTGCCTGACCGAGATAGAACTTATGTACTCCGATACCTCCGAATATCAGCGCGAGTATAGCCGCGACGAGCTTGCTCTTGACGGGCAGATTCGAATTAACGGGAGTCTGCTGGGGTTGACCCTGAGGAGCGAAGCCGCCAAACGCCTGAGGATTTATCGGAGGGGGCGTGGGCTGCGACTGATGGGGTTGATTAATAACGGTGCCGCAGTACTCGCAGGTATTCTTGTTGGGGTCAATAGCGGCGCCACAGTTGGGGCAAAAATTAGTCATAACACTCACCTTAATAGATTTTTTCCTATATTCTAACACACATACCCGAAAATATCAAGGCTTAAGCTCAAAAAACTTAGTGGAAAAATCATCTTTTAGTTTGACAAAACGGCTAAGATATGATATAAATAAATTAATAAATAAAAATTTCTTTGGAGGAATACAGTCATGGCTATCGCTGACGTATTAAAATTTGATTCCAACGCGGACATATTCGCCTGGAAGCATCCCAACACTGAGCTCAACTCTTTCACACAGCTCATAGTTAACGAGGCGCAGGAGGCGGTCTTCGTCAAGAACGGACAGATCTGCGACGTTTTCGGCCCCGGCAGATACCGTCTTACCTCGGATAACCTTCCCATTCTGCAGAAGCTCATCAATATCCCCTTCGGCGGACGCTCTCCCTTCTCGGCGGAGGTCTGGTTCATCAACAAGGCTTTCAGCCTTGATATCAAGTGGGGAACAAGCTCGCCCATACAGATTCAGGACCCGAAGTACAACGTGTTCCTGCCTGTCAGAGCGTTCGGACAGTTCGGTATTCAGGTCGAGGATTCGATTAAGTTCCTCGTCAAGCTCGTCGGAACTATGCAGTTTTTCAACAAGAACACCCTGACCAACTATTTCCGCGGTCTTTATACCACCAGAGTCAAGGACCACATCTCCACCTGTCTTATCAAGTCCAAGATTTCCATTCTCTAGATAAACGCGCACCTCAACGAGATTTCCGAGGACCTGTGCAACGAGCTTAACCTCGTTCTTAACGACTACGGCATCAACGTAGTATCCTTCTACGTCAATGATATCAACGTTCCCGAGGATGACCCCGCTGTCAAGAAGCTCAAGGGCGCTCTCGCTAAGCGCGCGGAGATGGACATCATAGGCTACAACTATCAGCAGGAGCGTACCTTCGACACGCTCGAAACCGCGGCAGGCAACCAGGGTGCGGCAGGCACCGTTATGGGCGGCGGCATCGGTATGGGTATGGGCTTCGGCATAGGCGGAGCTATGGCAGGCGCGGCGGCAGGAATGGGCGGAGCTATGAGCACCACCGAGCCCACCAAGACCTGCCCGAGCTGTAACGCCAATATCCCTCAGCGCGTGCGCTTCTGTCCCGACTGCGGCGCGGATACCACTGCGGCGAAGCCCAAGGGAGCTACCGTCAAGTGCACCTGCGGCGCTGACCTTCCCGCAGGCACGAAATTCTGCTCCTCCTGCGGCGCTAAGGTGGCAGTCTGCCCCGTCTGCGGAGCGAATATGGGTAACAACACCACCTGCACCTGCGGCGCGAAGAAGTGCTCGAAGTGCGGCGAGGTAGTACCCGCAGGCACCAAGTTCTGCCCTAACTGCGGCAACACTATGACCAAGAAGTGCCCGAAGTGCGGCGCTGACGTCGCTGATAACAGCAAGTTCTGCACCAACTGCGGCAACAAGGTATAACGGAGGATACATATATGAAAAAAAGATACGGCATTCTCAGCGGAATTGTTGTAGTCGCTCTCACAATTCTGCTCTACACCCTTCTCGTTAAGGATTTCTTCAAGATTCCGATGGCTATTTTAGCTCTCTGTCTGGTTCTTCTGTCAGAGGTCGCTACCACGGTTGCCCTCGTCGGCTTCAAGGACGGATATAAGAGCGTCGTTACGACCGCCGTTCTTGGCGCTCAGACGGCTATAACCGTGCTTCTGTCGCTTATCTATATCAATATCAATATCTTCAAGACTGCGTTCACAGGCCTGATTCTGCTCTATCTTCTGACTGCGGGAGTTGCGGCGCTCGTCCTTCTCTACGTTTTCCTTTTCAGAGGCGAGTCAAGAGCCAAGGATAAGGTTATGAATACCGCGAGAAACAATATGCTCGACATCAGAAATCTCGCGAATTCCATACTCAACTCCCCCGAGGGAGCACCCTATCGCGCAGAGCTCAAGCGCCTGGACGAAAATCTGCTCTATTCCGACAGGACGGTTATAGCCGACCTTGACGGAGATATATATAATATGCTGCTTACTCTCGAGGCGAGAATAGGCGACGACACCTTCGATGTCGTTGGCTATATCGAAGAGATTAACGCTATGATTAAGCAGAGAAACTTTGAGGTCAAGAGCAAGAAGGCTAAGAGATAATCTCAGCCGCTTCTTGGAGCTTAACAGTTAAATATACCCTGAGAGGCGAGAAAATCGCCTCTCATTTAATGGAATTGTTTTTTATCGAGGTTCAGTGAGAAAATGGGAAGTCTGTTATTGGCGCTAATATACGTATGCTTTATCAGCCTGGGTCTGCCGGACTCGCTTTTAGGCTCTGCCTGGCCTGTGCTGCATACAGAGATTGGAGTTCCGGTGTCATTCGCGGGAATACTCTCCGCGAGCATCTGCGCCGCCACGATACTGTCCTGCCTTTTCAGCGGGAAGCTTCTTCAGAAATTCGGAGCGGGTAAGGTCACGGCATTCAGCGTTGCCCTGACGGCGGTCGCTCTTTTCGGCTTTTCTGTCAGCGACAGCTTCTGGATGCTGCTTTTGTGGTCTGTGCCCTACGGGCTGGGCGCCGGCGGAGTAGATTCGATACTCAACAACTACGTCGCGCTGAACTACAAGCCGCAGCATATGAGCTGGCTGCACTGTATGTGGGGTGTCGGCACGTCGGTTGCCCCGTACATTATGAGCTTCGCTCTCTTCAGGCTCGACAGCTGGAATAAGGGATACCTTATAGTTTCTGTAATTCAGATAGTGCTCTCGGCTATCGTTTTCATAAGCATACCCGTCTGGAAAAAAAGCGGAGCGGAAACCGACTCTCAGCCCACGGACGACGCTAAGGCGCTTTCCTTCAGGGAAATCTTCTCCATCAGGGGCGCCACTCTGTGCTTTCTGATGTTTTTCTGCTACTGCGCGATGGAGCTCAACGCCTCGCTCTGGGCAAGCACGTATCTCGTAGAGAGGTTGGGAATTTCCCCCGAGACCGCGGCGGGATACGCGAGTATGTTCTTCATAGGCATAACGGTGGGAAGATTTATCAACGGCTTTCTGGCTATGAAGCTCTCCGACCGCTTTCTTATCAGGCTCGGCGTTGCTGTCGTGACGCTCGGAACGCTTCTTCTGTTTCTGCCGTTCCATTGGATCTTCGCGCTCGCGGGCTTCGTCGTTATCGGATTTGGCTGCGCGCCGATATATCCCTGTATCATACATATGACCCCCGACGTGTTCGGAAAGGAAAGGTCGCAGGCTATGATTGGAGTTCAGATGGCGTTCGCATACGTTGGCTTTCTTGTGATGCCGTCCGTGTTCGGCTTCATAGCAGAGCGGGTCAGCATTTCGCTCCTTCCCGTCTTTCAGCTCGTCCTCCTCCTTCTGATACTCATTCTGCACGAGCTCGTGCTGAAAAAAACGAAAGCCACATCCCCCACCGACAAGGAAGAAGCGCCCGAAATCAAAACGGAGGATAGTCTATGAAAAAAAGACTGTTTTTAATCCTTCTCGGAATATTCCTGCTCCTGTCCCTTTTCTCCTGCGCCGAGGATGAGCCGCATACTCACAGCTACGGCGAGTGGACGGTTGTCAAGGAGGCAGACTGCCTCACCGCAGGTGAGAGAATGCAGGAATGCAGCTGTGGAGATAGAATTTATCAGGAGATTACCCCTACTCAGCATATTCCCGAGACCGTCAAGGGTTACGACTCAACCTGTACCACGACGGGACTTACCGACGGGGCGAAGTGCTCGGTCTGCGGCACGGTTACCGTCGAGCAGCAGCTTATAGAAAAGAAGGGTCACACAGAGGAGGTTGTCTGTGGCTACGACTCTACCTGTACCAAAACGGGACTTACCGACGGGGCGAAATGTACGGTCTGCGGCAGGGTTACCGTCGAGCAGCAGGTTATAGAAAAGAAGGGTCACACGGAGGAGGTAGTCTGTGGCTACGACTCTACCTGTACCACGACGGGGCTTACCGACGGGGCGAAATGTACCGTCTGTGGAACGGTTACCGTCGAGCAGCAGGTTATAGAAAAGAAGGAGCACACAGAGGAAATTCTCAAGGGCTTCGATTCCACCTGTACCCACACCGGACTTACCGATGGAGTATACTGTCCCGCCTGCAAGAATACTCTCGTCGGGCAGGAAATTATACCTATGAAGGAGCATACCGAAGAGGTAGTCACAGGTTACGACTCTACCTGTACCAAAACGGGACTTACCGACGGCAAGAGATGCTCCGTATGCGGGACTACGCTCACGGAGAGGACGGTCATCGCCCTGAAGCCCCATTCCGAAAAGACGCTCCTCGGTCACGATTCCTCCTGCAACTACACGGGACTTACCGAGGGAAAATATTGCTCGGTATGTAACACCACGCTCGTCTATCAACAAATTATCCCCCTGAAGCCTCATACAGAGGTGAAAACCGAGGGACACGCCGCCACCTGTACCGAAAACGGACTTACCGACGGTCTTATGTGCTTGGTCTGCGAGGAAATTTTCACACCTCAGACGGTTATTCCGGCCCATCACACAGAGAAGACGGTCGAGGGCTGCGCCGCTACCTGTCAGTCGCAGGGTCTTACTGATGGAAAGGTCTGCTCGGTGTGTGGCGAGGTGCTTGTCGAGCAGTCTGTCATATCTCCGACGCCTCACAGCTATAACGACGGCTTCTGCACCGAGTGCGGAGTCAGAAAATACAGCGAGGGGCTGAGTCTTATCAAGGAATCCGACGGACAGTCCTACTACGTGGCGGGCATCGGCTCCTGTAAGGACACGGACATAGTTATTCCCGAGAGCTTTGGCGGACTTCCGGTTACACGAATTGCCGAGGAAGCCTTCCGCGACCTGACGAAAATAACGTCCGTATTCGTACCCGGAAGCGTCGAGCAGATTGACAGGTCGGCATTCGCCTACTGCACTTCGCTCAAAGCCGTGGAGCTATCCGTGGGACTGAAGCGGGTGTACGAGATGACCTTTTCCGGCTGTACTGCTCTTGAGAGCGTTGTGTTGCCGGAGGGAATGATAGCCTTCTGGTACAACGGCTTTGAGGGCTGTACCTCGCTGAAGAGCGTATATATCCCATCGAGCGTCACCTATATGGGCTATAAGATGTTCTCGGGCTGCAAGGGAGTCACGGTATACTGCGCCGCCTCGGCTCGTCCGCAGTATTGGGAAAAGGATTGGGCAAGCGGAGCCTCGAAGGTTAATTGGTCTGCAAGCAGAGACGATTTTTCCTCTGCCGGCGAATAATCACGCTTGAAAAGCGGCGGAGAATCTCTCGATTTCCGCCGCTTAAATATTTAGTGCATAGTATTGCAATTTGTCGGATAGTGTGTTAAAATGTATATTGCAGAAATATGGGATTGCTCCCGAAATAAAAAAGAGGAGAACTTGATATGAATAAGACGGTTAAGCGTAGCCTTGCGTTAGTATTGGCGCTCGTGCTGTGCCTTTCCTTCCTTCCCGCTTTTTCGATAGATACGAGCGCCGCGAGCGTCGACTACGTCTATAGCGGAAAGTATATCTATAACTGGGGAGAGCGCGGCGAGACTGCCACCTTCTTATCCCCGAATGCTGAAAAATTCTACACAGGCTCAAGGTCATACGAATCCTTGTCCTCATACTCGGGCGCGACTAACGTTGGCGACGTGCCGAACAGCCAGCTCTACCTGCAGCTTCAGGCTGTTATGAAGAACGCGCAGACCTACCAGACGAGCTATGACGCTACCAAGTCTTTGTTCAAGTATACCGACTGCGAGAACAGCGGCGGTCAGATATCCTCCTTCTACTCGGGCAAGGGAATAGGTCCCGATTGGAACGGCTCCTGGAACCGCGAGCACACCTGGCCCAACAGTAAGGGCCTTGGCGGCAGTGATGAGGACGACATTATGATGCTCCGTCCCACCTCGACGAGCGAGAACTCCTCGCGTGGAAATACCGCCTACGGAAAGAGCTCGGGCTACTATAATCCTAACGACGAGTCGGGTGGAAAATACGACCTTCGCGGCGACGTTGCGAGAATCTTCCTCTACGTCTACGTCCGCTGGGGCAACAAGTCATACGCCTGGGGCTTATCGGGAGTTATGGAGAGCAAGGCTGTCCTCCTCGAATGGATGGAGGCTGACCCCGTTGATACCTGGGAGCTCGGAAGAAACGACTCTGTCGAGTCGATAACAGGCACGAGAAACGTCTTCGTAGACTATCCCGAGCTTGGCTTCCTTCTCTTTGGCGAGGAGGTTCCCGAGGGCTACACCACGCCCGGCGGCGCATCCGATACCAAGTGCGAGCACAACAACTATGACGCAGGCGTGGTTACTGCTCCCACCTGCACCGAGAAGGGATATACCCTCTATACCTGTAAGACCACGGGCTGTGGCTCGAGCTATAAGGCGAATTTCGTTGACCCCAAGGGACACAGCTTCGTCGGCGGCAGCTGTACCACCTGCGGAGAAAAGGAGCCCCAAGCTCCCGCCTACGTCAAGGAGTTTCAGACGGGCGTGCCCTATAAGCTCGGCATCTTCTCGACCGCCAAGGGCTCTGAGTATTATTTCAACGGTACTATGAAGGGCTACTACGGCGCTACCGATACCGTCTATGAAAACGGAGTCGACCTCTACGTCGAGGCTGCGAGTGGCGGATATAAGCTGTATTTCAAGAACGGCAGCACCAAGAATTATATCTATCTTGTCACGAACGATACACACTATAACTTCACCTACTCAACCACGAACAGCTCTGTATTCACCTGGGATAGCGCCAGATATAGCTTCAAGACCACGGTTTCGGGAACAGAGTGCTACATAGGCACCTACGGCGAGTATTTCACTATGGGCGTCATCAACTCCCCTAAGGACAGCGACTACTTCGCCCGCCTATATACAAGCTCGGGCAGCTCGCAGGGCGGCGGCTCTGATACCACCTGTCAGCATAGCTATAACTCGGTCGTTACCAAGCCCACCTGTACCAAGGGCGGATATACCACCCATACCTGTACCAAGTGCGGTGACAGCTACACCGACGCCACTACCCCGAAGACAGGACACAGCTACGTAGACGGTACCTGTACGGTGTGCGGAGCCGTGCAGTCAACCACCGCGGGCGAGTATACCCTGAGCTTCACTGATACCTCGAGCAGAACCGAGTTTTCCGCCTCGAATCAGGTCTGGGTATCCGGCGGAGTAACGCTCACCAACAACAAGAATTCCTCCAACGTTGACGTGGCTGATTATTCAAATCCCGCGCGCTTCTACGCTGGCTCGGAGCTTATCATAGCCTGCGAGGGAATGACTAAGATAGTCATAGATTGCACGGGACTTGAGTCAAAGTACGTCTCAAGCTGGCTGAACGTTCCCTCGGGAGCTACCGCGACCAATAGCAATGATATCATAACCATCGAATTCGTATCTCCCACCGACACACTCACCTACGCAAGCCTTGCCAAGCAGTCGCGCGCCTTCAGCATCAAGGTGTACGTCGAGGTAGAGGAGGAAATACCCACACCCTGTCAGCATCCCGAAACCAGAGTAGAGGGAGCGAACGAGGCAACCTGTACCTCTGACGGACATACGGGAAAAACCGTCTGCGTTGATTGTGGCGAGGTTATAGACGAGGGAAGTGTGATAACCTCTGAGGGACACAGCTTTGACGAATGGTCGGAAACCAAGGTCGCTACCTGTACCGCTCCCGGCAAGGAGCGCAGGGACTGTACTAAGTGCTCTCACTATGAAACCAGAGATACCGAGCCTCGCGGACACAGCGACGGCGACGGCGACGGAGTATGCAACCGTTGCGGAGAAACCGTTTCCGAAAGCCCCGGCAACCCCGGCAACCCGGATAACCCCGATAACAACGAGGGCAACACCGACGGGGACAAGAGGAAGGGCAACACCGGAGTTATTATCGGCGTTTCCACAGGCTCCGTGGCAGTCCTTGCCCTCGGCGCTTGGCTGATTTTCAGAAAAAGGCTTATCTGAGATAAGCGCCTTAGGATAGAAATTAAAAAAACTTAAGCCCCCTGCTTTTTGGCAGGGGGTCTTTCGTCGTGGCGGCACGGTAAGGCTTTATAACGCGGGGGATCAGCCCTTGGAAAGCGAGAGGGACAGGAATCGTGGCAGCTGTTGAAATACAGAGAAAAATATGCTAGAATAATATCACAGAGAAAAAACTTTTTCTCCGGCTGTAAGATAATGGATATGCTTTTCGACCTTATAGGTGATGGACCATCGGATTTAGCAAGGAGGTGACTGTATGGAAGACGAGAAAATCCTGGCGCTATATTGGAAACGCGATGAAGGAGCGATTCGGGAAACCGAAGAGAAGTACGGGAAATACTGCTATACCGTAGCGTATAACATTCTCCGCTCGCGCGAGGACTCGGAGGAGTGTCTTAACGACACATGGTGCACAGCGTGGGGCGCTATACCGCCGCACAGACCTACGAGGCTTCAATCCTTTCTTGCAAGGATCACGCGAAATATCGCTGTGGACCGCGTCCGCTACGCGAGTGCTGAAAAGCGAGGCGCTGAGGTAGAGAGCTGCATTGACGAATACTGGGAGTGCATACCGAACGGCGACGCCCCCATTGACGATGAAGTGGCGCTGAGAGAGGCTATCAACGCCTTTCTCGGAGGTCTTGACACCCGTACCCGTGTGATTTTCATGCGCAGGTATTGGTACTCTATGAGCGTCAGGGATATTGCTCGCGGTATGCGTCTTTCGGAAGGTCACGTCAGCGTAATCCTACACAGAACCAGAAGCAAATTCAAGGATTATCTTACGAAGGAGGGTATATTTATATGAAGAAAAAGAAATGGTACCGAGGCTTTGGCCTCGCTGATGATAAGTACGTCGCCGAGGCGCATCCCGATAACGTGATTAAGCCTAAGAGAAAGAGGGTATTCACCTCGGTGCTTGCGGCTTGCGCCTGCTTCGCTCTGCTTTTCTCTTGCCTGTGGCTCTTTATTCCCTATGACACCACACCGCCCGACGTATCACGGTATGCGGACAGCGAGTACTACGGAATTATAGAGAAGCTCAACGTGCTCACCTACGAGCCCCCAAGGTATAAGAACAATGCGGCAAGGCTATGGGCTAAACTGATTTCTTTTGGTCGGGGAAAGGCTGATTATGATGCCGCGCCTCCAACTTCAGAAGCGCCAAAAGACCAGGGTGGCTATCAGGAGATTACCGACAATCAGGTAGCCGGCGTTATCGAGGCGGACCTTATCAAACGCAGCGATACGCATATCTATTATCTCGATGGCGCGACGCTCCGCATCTTTTCTATTGAAAAGGAAAACACGGAAGAGGTTGGCAGCTATGCGGTCCTTGAGGGTATGAAGTATTATGACCTTGAACAATGGGAGCTTTATCTCTCTCTGGATTGCAGGACTGTGACGGTCGTCACTCAGCATCATATCAGAAACGAAAGCGGCATATATGAGCCCTACGTTAAGCTTATCTCGCTCGACGTCACAGACCCCGAAAATATTGTCAGGAAGAATGAATTCAGTATAACGGGCTATTATTCGTCCTCGCGTATGACGGACGGAAATATTCTGCTCCTTACCGAGTTCGTTATCAACAAGCAGGAGCTTGACTTTGGTGATGAGACCACCTTCCTTCCTCAGATTGACGAGGGCGACGGATTTCACAGCATTCCCGCGAGCGGTATAATTTCTCCCGAAAGCCTGAACAGCGCTCGCTATACCGTAGTTATGAAGCTGGACGAGGATACGCTCGGGCTTGAGGGTACGGCGGCGTATCTCTCCTATTCTGAGGACGCGTACGTTTCGGAGGACCACGTATTTCTCACGCGAGTCTTCGCGGATAAGAAGGACAACGGTGACGGTAGCTTTATAAGAAATTCTATGACCGAGATTTCCTGCCTCAGCTACGGCGGCGACAGCTTTGAGAAAAAGGGAAGCGTTACCGTCAGAGGCTATATCAAGGACCAGTGGAGTATGGACGAGTACGAGGGTGTTCTCCGCGTCTTCACAACCACCAACGCGACGACTGTCAGCAAGAATACAAGCGGAAGCGGCAACCTCTCGGAGAGCGTTCTAGAGAGCGCGACAGGTCAGTCCAACGCGAGCCTGTACTGCATCGACCTTTCCAGCTTCGAGGTCGTGGCATCTGTTATCGACTTCGCTCCTCCCCGCGAGGAAATACAGTCTGTGAGATTTGACAAGGAGACGGCGTACGTCTGCACCTCTATTGAGAGATCTGACCCCGTGTTCTTCTTCGACCTGTCAGATCTGAGCAACGTCACCTATAAGGATACGGGTACGATAGAGGGCTTCTCAACCTCTCTTATCAATCTTGGCGGCAGCTATCTGCTTGGCATAGGCACAGGCGGCGTCTGGAACAGCTTTAAGGTCGAGGTCTATGAGGAAGCCGAGGACACAGTGCGCTCGGTATGCTCCTATGAGCTTAAGAATACAGAATATTCTACCGAATATAAGTCTTATTACGTTGACCGTCAGAATCAGCTTATCGGTATCGGAATTATGGATTACAGCCTCCACAACAGCGGGTCAAATGAATTCGAAAGATATATCGTCCTGTATTTTGACGGATATGAGCTTATGGAGCTTGTCAACGTAGCGCTTAACGGAAATCCCGCCAATATGCGCGGTGTGTATATCGACGGATATATGTATATGTTCGGCGAAGACGATTTCAAGGTTGAAAAGGTCTTTGACTGATGCTTGACTGAAAAAAACTTGTGTCCCGACAGGGCTGACGATTTCCGTCAGCCCTTATTTTTTCCGTCAGGGAAGAAAAAAGCGGAAAAGGTTGAAAAATGAAGGATATTGTGTTATAATCGTCTGTGATTGAATAACCCGCGGCGCTCCTTACTCGGGGCTTTTCCGCGGAGACCTTAAACCGAAGGCTAAAGGGGGACTGCTAAAATGATATGGGCTATTGTCCTTTTCGCAGTTACGTATATACTGATGCTCGTGTTCAGCAGGTACAGACCGTACGTTGCCCTGGCGTCAGGACTTGTTTTTATCGTTTCGGGAATGCTCCCGCTCGAGAAGGTTCTCGGCACTATTGATTTCAACGTTATTCTGATGATAGCGGGAACGATGGGAATAGTAGCCCTGTTCATCGAAAGCAGAATGCCCGAGCTGCTCGCAGACCTGATTATGGAGAGGGTTCCGAGCGTTCGCTGGGCGGCGGTAGCGATGGCGCTGTTCTCGGGTGTTATATCCGCCTTCGTCGATAACGTCGCAACGGTGCTTATGGTTGCTCCCGTGGCCCTTGAAATATGCAGAAAGCTAAAGACGAATCCCGTTCCATTCATCATTGGAATCGCCGTTTCCTCAAATCTTCAGGGCGCGGCAACTCTCGTCGGCGATACAACCGCCATAATGCTTGGCTCGGCGCTTGATCTCGGCTTTATGGATTTCTTCTGGTACAAGCAGAGACCGGGTATTTTCTTCGCTGTGGAGCTTGGCGCGGTTCTTTCCGCCTTTATTCTGTTCTTCCTCTTCAGAAGGGAAAAGGACCCCATTCCGAAAACCAAGGAGCGCACCAAGGTGACCGACTTCGTTCCCACCGCTCTGCTTCTGGGTACGATTCTTCTTTTGATCGTAGCGTCCTTTATCCCGAACAAGCCCGACGTAACCAACGGTCTTATCTGCTGCGGTCTGCTCGTCGTGGGACTTGTATATAACCTTATCCGAAGGAAGAAGCTCACAG
>JAFTST010000043.1 GCA_017467165.1 Clostridia bacterium
AAAAACCTAATCAAAACGAAGAAAACCGCAGGTTTTCAACCTTAATTTCCTTAAATTCGTACAAAGAAACGACAGAAGCACTGTTTTTTGACAATGCATCTGCCGTTTTTTTATTTGGTTATGCCTAAATGCGACAGCCCCTTTTCATTTTAATTTAAATCCGACCTGGTAATAGAATACACCAGCATATCAAGAACTCTTCCGTCGTAGTGCCTGACGGCGCGACGGATACAGCCCTCGTTTCTGAAGCCGAGTCTTTCTACAAGACGCACCGAGGCGGTGTTGCCCGACATTATACGGGCAGAAAGCAGGTCAATCTCCCTTTCGGAGAACAGCCTTGGTATAAGAGCCCCGAGCGCCTCTGTCATATAGCCCTGCCCTGCAAATTTTTCGGCAAGCCACGCCTGAATTTCAAGCGAGTCTATATGGTACCTGAGGCTGTCGTCTCTGAGTGAGATACAACCAACGAGCTCATCCGTGTCGCGCCTTTCAATAACGATATGCTCGAAGCTCTCGAGTTCCTCGGCTATCTCTTCCGCCGTCGAGGGGCGGTACAGGTTATACCGCATAACGAAGTCACAACTCCTCGCCGAAGCAAGCGCGTGGGCGTCATCGGGCTTCGGGGCGCGCAGTCGAAGCCTGTCCGTTTCAAGATACACCGTCATACTAATCAAGCGTTCTGACGATAGCGAGCGCGGACTTCAGAATTGCCGCCTGCTCTGCCTTTTCATACTCGCCGAGGCGGTCAGCCTCAAAGAGCTTGATAGCGAAGTAGGCTATCGCCTTGAACTGAATAATATTCATTTTGCATATGCGCATATCCCTGCGGTATATATCGCCCGTGGTCGCGTAGTTATTGCCGTAGCAGGTGGGGCAGGCATTTCTTATAAAGCAGGAGCGGCACTTCTCGTCCACCTGCTCCTCGCGAAGCCCGAGACTTGAAAAATCAAGCTCAAGGGAGCGCCTTGCCTTTTCGTCACCGACACAGATAGGCAGGAAATATTGACACGGGTAGCAGCTTCCGTCACAATCGTACGCTCTCATAGCATATCCCGCGCCGCACAGACGGTAGTTTCTGTCCTCTTGGGAGGCTATACTCTTGATACGGTTGACGTCGAGAATCGAGCAGGGCTTCAGATGCGGGTTTTCAAGGTAGAAATCTATAAGGCGGGAGAGCTCCCTCTCGAACACTGCCCTGTTCTCCTCGCTCTCCCAGTCAATGCCGTAGGCAAGGTTACAGGAAACGTCGTAGCCTATGCTATGGCAGAAGATAACGCCCTCAGCAAGCTTGGGCAGGGTTTCCCTCGAAATAGTCATCTTGACCGACTCCTCGGGATAAACCGTGCGGAAGAAATCGAGGTCAATCTCGTCAAAGGAGTCACAGCGGTTGACGTCGTGCATTTCCTTCGTGCCGTCAAGGCTGAGACCGATCTGCAGAACGTCGGTATGCTCGCGGAGCCACACCTTCATATCGTCGGTGAGGAGAACTCCGTTGGTGGTTATGAAAAATATGTAGTCCTTGTCGTATTCTCTGGCGACGGTCCACTCCACGACCTCCTTGACGGTGTCAAACTCCAGAAGGGGCTCTCCGCCGAAGAAGTCAAACTCAACCATAGAAACGCCATCGTCCATCGAGAGCTCTCTGTCAACAATCTCCTTGGCTAGCTCTGCGGACATGGTACAGGAATTCTTGTGATGCTCGTAGCAGTAGGTACAATCTAAATTACACTGGTGGGTTAGCACCAGTGTAATGTTCTTAGATTTCTGCTCGTTTTCAAACGACGCTATCATTTCTTGCCGTTCTTCTTGCACTTGATAGCGCAGTTCTCAGCGCAGGAATTGGAGCAATCCATGCATCCGAAGAACTGGAGGCCGTTAGCGTTAGCGGGAACGAACTCCTTGTTAACGAACTTCTCAACAGATGCGATAAGCTCTTCATTAACCTTAAACATAGTAGCACTCTCCTTTTTTATTTTGGGTATATAAACATATTAGCACACGCGAAAAATAATGTCAAGGCACAAGAAAAATTTTCTTTCAATATCGCCAAAAGCTACCTAGCCCCTTTGGATTTCCGAGGGTGCCCGACAAGGCTCCGATTGTCCCTTCGTCATTCTGACGGCAGCTTTTCCTCAAATTGAAGGTCCCTGTGTATCAAAATGAGAGGGGAGGTGTGTCAGAATGGGAAGGGGGTGTGTCAGAATGACATACAGATAATATAAATATAATACAAGTATAAGATATAGATATTAAAGATAAATAAACCATCCATCCATCTGTAGGGAGCGGGAGAAAAACCAATCGGGAGCTTCTGAAAAGCGGGCGGCTAGTTGACCTCGTTGAAATAATCCAGCGCCTGCTGCATCGCTTCAAGATATGGCAGAATCTCCGCTCTGGTGCACTCTCGTCTTACCTTGATCTCCTGTCCGCCGTTAAAGACGTTATAAAACGGCGACGCCCTGTAAAACGCATCTCGAAGCTCGTGATAGCCCACCTTGCTTGAATTCTGTGGGTTGTTAACCACGTCATATATTTTTTTAAGAATACGGCTGTTGTCTATATCGTTGAATATATCCTGGTCGTTGGTCGCCATAATTTCATCAAGCGTTTTCAGCTTGTCATACTGGTCGCCCTGCTCCTGTCCGATAAGATAGGTTATACCGTCTGCAACCTCGTATCTGTTTGGCGTTGCCTCCCAGCTGTAGATATTAAACGCTCCCTGCATGCCGCCGGTATTCGGGTCGTAGTCTATAATATCCGCGCGCCCCTCGTAGAGCTGTCCGAGCTGATACCATTCATCACCCACGGCTCCGACGCCGCCGTTTGAATAGGACACGGCGTATACCATTGCCTCTCCGGTCGGGCTATCAAGCGCATCGACTGTAATATATACCGTGTATTCGCAGCCGCTTGGGGAATTGTTGCCGCTGTAATCGTCACCCGTGGGGCGTCCGTCAACGTTCTCGCGCCTTACCATCAGCGTGACAGGAACGTCCTCGCCGTCTATATTAACCGTTATATCCGAGCCGAACAGCTCGTCAAACACCTTCTTTTCCTCACCGATATTAGCGACGACCCTATCGCCTGTTTCCGCATACTTTTCATCAAACAGCGCGGCGAGCTTCTCGTATCCGCCGCCCGAGCTCTTATCGTTGAGCACGGTGAGGAACTTGTCGTGTACCGCATCCATTTTCTCTCCGAAAAGGAAATTTATAAAGGTAGCGGGGTATCCCACCGCCTGCGAGCCAAAGGTGTATGTGACGTAGAAATCACGGTATGCTCCCGGCGGTACCCAGTCCTCGGAGTTGAAGGTATCGGAGGTGTCGCTTGGGTGATCCTTGGTGGTAACGGTAATGCCGTTCTGCGCGCCTATAAGCCCGTTTGACTCGAAGTCGTCTATATAATCCTCCTTGACGTACCAATAGGTAACTGCGGTGTTGTTGTGCACTGTCACCTTATAGGTGATACTCGAGCCTATGGCTGTCGCCCTGGCGGTTGCGGAGAGGTTGGTGGGCTTATAAAAGGCGAAGGAAACGCTCTCCGCTCTGTTAGTCGAATACACCGAAACGTCGGTGATATACACCCCCTCAAAGGGCTTTCCCTGAATTTCCGCATCTCCCTCAATAAAGAGATTATCGGACAGCGCGGCGTAGCCGACGAGCATACCGCATACCAAAAGGGAGAGCAATATGAGCATGGCAAATCTTTTAAAGCCTGTCACTCTATCACTCTCCCTTCTTTTCGGTTAGTCCCCGTCAGCTTCTTCCTCGCCCTTGGGCTTCTTGTTCAGAACGCCAAGAATTTTCTTAAGCGGGAAGCTGAGCGTTTCGGGATCTATCTTATGGTTGGCGTGCGCGACTGCCGCCTTTCTGATAACCTCGCGGTTCTTGTGGACATCGCGCGTGGGTACTATAACTATATCTCCGACCGATACGCTTTCTCCGTCGGGGTCGTACCTGTAAATCTTGTTTCTCTTTGGCTTTTCGGGCCAGACGACTCCGATAACGTCAACTCCGGGGTGCTCGGGGGTTTCCACGAAGTCGGGTATTTCCTCGGACTCGTCGTCAAAGTCTATTTCCTCAAGCGCGGGTGTGGGCGTCTCAATCAGCTCCTCGAGAGCCTCCGCTTCCACGTCCTCCGCCTCGAATATGGTTATTTCCTCCACCACGTCATCGTGCACTACCTCAACGGTCTTCTTGTGCACGTGGTGATGAGGCTTGGGCTCTGCCGCCACAGCGTCGGGCAGAAGGAGCTTGATAAGCTTTCTCTCAACAAGGCTCTTGGTGGTATCGTAGGGATAATCCGCCGCGTAGTCAACCGACTCGAAGTCCACGAGCGCTGGTATCGAAAGATGAACCATAAGCATATCAATGAGCGCCTTGGCGCGCTTCAGACCTCTGTCGCTCTTGATTCGTACCATCATAGGCACAGCGGCATAATTCTTCGCGGTGGCTCTCTCGTGGAAATACTTAGCCTCGTCGAAATCGTCGGGATTGAGGGCGCAGTACATACAGATGGTCTTGCCCCTTATTTTCAGCTTGAAGAGCTGCTTTCTTCCCTTATTAAAGCTCTCAAGGCGCCAGCTCATTCTCGCCTTGACTCCCTTGTAGGAGAGTATATGGTTCTTCAGCTCGTTGTAGTAGCTCTTCACCTGGGGATTGCTCTGTATCAGGTTGGCGGTGAAGCTTCTCGAGCAGGCGATGCTGATAACGTTACCGCTCTCGTCGATATACGCTATCGCAGTGCCCTCGCCGCCGTCATCAACCTCTACCAGGTTATCGAGCGGTATATTATTATCGGGCTCTGCCACAGGCTCGGGCTCTGCCACGGGCTCGGGCTCTGCCGCCTCCTCGACGGGCTCCTCGGGCTCGGCTTCTGCCTCGGGCTCGAGCACTACCTCAATAACGGGTTCCTCGACGATAACGGTCACAGGCTCGGCTGCCGCCTCCTCTGCCACGGGCTCAGGCATCTGCTCCGCAGGGGCTGAAATTTCCTCTGCTACGGGCTCTTCTGTCACGGGCTCGTCTGCTACCACTGGAGGAAGGTACTCCTCGTCCTGAAGGCCATATCCGCCGTCAGAATCGGGAGGTGTGGGCTCAGGGTCCTCGGGCGGGTTGGTGCCGTTTCCATACAGCTCGTCATAGTCGTCAACCTTCAGCTCGAAGACGTACAAAAGGTTGGTCGACGTGGGAATAAGGAAGGTAGCGCAGGTCTTATCTATGTTTTCATACATAAGTATGGGCGAGTCTATCGTATCGCGTATCTCCAGCATCTCATTGAAGCTCGAGAGAATAAGAAGCTGATATCCCGCGGTGTTGAACTCGTTTCTGAGAACCTGTATGAAGGAGCGGTAGCTCGAGAGGATTCTCTTGACTCTTATCTCGTGGGTAACATCAATATTCCTCGACAGATACGTATAGCTGACGAGCACGGCGAAGGTCAGAATAGACAGCACGGCAAGAATCCAGGAAACAGACCTGAATCTGTCGGCAGTATCCTCGGTGGTATATGAGAGTATCTTCTGGTTTTCCTTCGGAATCGCGGATGTAATCTTAACCTCAACGGTGTCCGCGCTGAGCGGCACACTTATGGAGGAAACGTAGCTGCTCCTGCTCTCGTTTTCGTGGAACTCGTCGCTCACTCCCTTGACGTCAACGCTCATTTTCAGAACGAGGCTCGCCCTGGCGCTCTCCAGATTATATACGTCAATAAACTTCTCTGCAATCGAGTTATACCTGGAATAATCCACGATAACCGTCTGTCCGACGTCAACTCTCGTTCCGCTGACAGCCTTTTCCACCTCGGCAATCTCGTTGTAGACGGGGGCGTATAACAGCTTGCCGCTATATATATCCCTTATCTCCACAACCGCGTCGACGCGGTAGGTATAATCAAAGTCAACCGCCTTTTCCGAATCGACGGTCATACCGTAGTCAAACCTCGCCTCTACCTTATCAATAAGCGAGGCTATGTAGGCGTAGTCCTTTCCTAAGAATGATTCCTCATAAAATTCGTTTTCCTTAAGATGAACTCCCCAGTCAACCTTGCTCGTTTCGGAATAATTCACGTAGTAGGTGTTGTTCAGCATAACCGTGAGCGCTGACGCCACCAGCGTGAGCAACAAAAGAGCGACAAGAACGACGGTTCCTGCGGTGATTCTTTTCTTCCTTATTTTCCTGTAGCCTAACCGTTGTCTTCTCTCTTCCTCTGACATAATGAAGCTCCTCCTTTCCTACTTATTCATTATCTGACGGAGCCAAAGGCTTGGATATCCTATGTACACTACCTTGAGGCGCACCACGCCGACGATATCGCTGTCGGTTCTGTAGCCCGAGTCGTTACCCTCGTTGGCATCGCCCTTGGTTATATATCTGCGCTCTCCGTCCACCGTGTCAATCCTGACAACCCTGTGAACCGTGCGCCTGTTATTTTCTTCAAAAACTATAACGTCGTTTTCCTTTATTTCATCGACGTGGTCATATTGCTCAAACACAACCGCGTCGCCGACGTTAATCTCGCCCGTCATGCTTTCCGTGGCGACAACTATCATTCCGTACCTGAACTGACAGGTGACAAGGAGAACAAAGCAAAGTAAAAATACCATTACAAGACCGAAGGCTACCTTGCCGAGCCAGGAGTCTTTTTTCAACGCCTTTCTTTTCCTCTTGGTGAAAAGAATGTCTATGAACCAGTACGAAACAATCGGCAACAACAGAAGCAGAAATGCCGACAGCGCCCTCGGAATATCCGACGCGGCGGGAATAAGGTATGCGTACAGGGTCATAATCAGCCGATAGGCAAGGCAGGGCGCCCTTCCGTATCTGCGGCTGAGGTGAGTTAATAAAATGTTGGCTGTAAGCGCGGGAAAGAACGTCATTCCGAGAAAGTCCGCGAAAACGAAGGAGTTTCTCAGCCCGTGTATTCCACCCGCGCATACAAGCTCGGATGCCACGCCAAAGGCGTAGCTCAGAATGGTTATCAGACCCCTCTCTTGCGCGATAAGCGTCTCGCGGATAAGCTCCGTGGCAACGATTATCAGGGATATGGGAAGTATGCTCCAGAAAAACGAGGAGAGCGTCAATGCTCCCTTCATTGAAACAACGAAGCCGTATTTCAATCCCGAGAGGTAGTAGAGGGTGAGATAAAGAAGCGCTATAACCGAAATTATAACGGTAACCTGTCTTTTGTTGATAGAGTGGATGCTCCTCTTTCGTACAAAAAACAGCGTGCCCGCCGTCAGAGCGGCGGTTACAAGGGCGGAAATCCATAAGGTATATTCGCCCGGGATAATGAGCAGGGCAAGGAGGGATAGAAGGCATAGGATGGCGCAGGGGAGCGCTTTCGCCCTGTCAGTCGTCAGTCTGTACATTCAATTCCCTCCTTTCCTTAAGCTCGTGTGTTAGTGATAATCCCCGAATTCCGTTAAATTACGGAGTTGCAGCCTTCGGAGCAGAGGTTGCGGTGAGGTTAACGTTGAAGGCAGCAGATGTATTCTCCGAGGGAGTTGCCAAAAGGGTTATTCTTACATAGACAACTTGATAACCGCCTGCTGCGCAGGTCGTCTCTGGCGAGGTTCCGGGATTAGCTTCAACCCAGGTACTCTTGTCAACAGAATACTCAATCTTGAACATGGTGGCGTTGGTGGTTGAGGGGTTGTTAGCATCAAGTGTGATCTCTGCGTCATACTCGGTGGATTCATTCTTAATAACGAAGCTGAAAATAGCAACGTCGTTCTGCTTACCGAGAGAGTAAAGATAGAAGGTTGCAGAATCGGGATCGGACGTTCCGATTACTACGCCCTCTGTTTTTCCTTCAGGAATAGCGCTGGTACCTGTTGTGCTGACAAGACCGCTCTTCATTGACTCATCCTTTTGAGCAACGAAGAAAACGTCAGTGTCGAACTCTGTCTGAGCAACGTCGGTCTTCAGGTTCGCCTCACCCTTGATAAACAGGTTATCGGTAAGCGCTGCATAACCGATACCCATTACAAGCACAGCGATAAGCAAGAACAAAGCGATAACTGTTCTTCTGTTTTTCATTGTGATTTCTCCTTTTGAAAATTTATGTAACGTGCGGCATCCGCGCACTGTTAACCTTTTTTGTCGCGATCTGTGTCCGTATTCGACACTCGCGCCCCCCTTGTCTATATTTTAACAATATGGGTTAAGACAAATATAGCACATATATTCCGCAATTTCAACTGTTTTTTTGTTTTTTTAAATATATTACTTAAAAATTGGGCAGGAGCGATTTTGAACAAAGGTTAATGAACACTTGGGGATTGAAAGTTTTTTTACTTGATTTTTCCACAAAGGTGTAGTATACTTGGATTGGCAGAAAAAATTAATATCAACTCTCAGAGGAGGCATATATGAAAAAAACGCATAGAAGGCTTATCGGACTGCTATTGGTCCTTGCGCTTCTTTTCGTTTTCCCCATTCTCCCCACCTTCGCCGAGGGAGGCGAGGTTATATTCGAGCATAGCTTTCAGGAGTCGGGCAAGGAGAGCGACTTTTTCGAGATAACGGGAAATACCTCTACCTCCAAGGGAAGCGTCAGCTACCTTGGCAAGACGCTCACCACCTGTCTTAAGATAGAGAGCTCGACGAATATATCCTTCACTCACACCTCGGGCGGCACTCTCACTCTCGTTTTCGGAGGCACGACCTCCGCTTCGGGAAAGAGAATTAAAATTGACGGCGAGTCCTACACCATTCCCGACACGCAGATTCTCGTCGCGGAGCTCGGCGAGGGGTCGCACAGCATAACCAAGCACGACTCGATAAACCTGTACTATATGTCATATTCCGCGACACAGGGCGGCTCGGTTGACGAGGGACACACTCACGAATATACCGCCATAGTCACACCGCCAAGCTGCGCGGGAGAGGGATATACAACCTATATATGCTCCTGCTCGGACAGCTATACCTCTGACAGAACCGAGCCCACAGGACACAGCTACAAGGACGGGCTGTGCTCTGTGTGCGGCAGAGCGGAAAACGCCGTGGGCGAGATAACCGAGTACGGCGGATGGTTTGAAACAGCATACGTCGAGTGGTCGACCGATTGGGGCGCTGACGGCTACAGAGTCTACGTCAGGAGGGACACTCAGCTCGCTTGGGAAAGACTGGACGACAGTCTGATTCGCAGATATGAGGGCTATTTCCGCGCGGATGCTGTGGGGCTTGCCGCGGGTGAGTACGTGCTCAAGGTTGTCCCGATAGAAAACGGGCTTGAAATCAACTCGGGCGCCCTCCTGACCCCCACGATAACCGTCACCTCTCACGACAGAAGCGGCTACGGCTTTGACAATGGTTCGCCGCTCGGCACCGCCTCGGGCGCATACAACGACGACGGCACGCTCAGGACGGACGCGCAGGTAATCTACGTGACACGGGATACGGCTAAAACCTGTCAGGCGACCGTTGGCGGCACGGTATACACGGGCTTTCAGACAATTCTCGACGCCAAGCAGAAAACCGCCTCGAAGGAGCCGCTCGCTTTCCGTATAATAGGTCTTGTTACAATCTCCGACCTCGACCACACCTCCAGCTCGTCAGAGGGCCTGCAGATCAAGGGAAAGAGCAGCTATTCCGAGATGAACGTAACGATAGAAGGCATCGGAGAGGACGGTACAGTTTCGGGCTTCGGCTTCCTTATAAGAAACTGCTCGGGAGTCGAGATACGGAATCTCGGAATTATGAACTTCATCGACGACGGAGTGTCGGTGGACACGGCGAACAGCAACCTTTGGATACACAACTGCGATTTCTTCTACGGCAACCCGGGCTCTGACGCCGACCAGGCGAAGGGCGACGGCTCGCTTGACACCAAGAAAAGTCAATATATAACCTACTCCTACAACCACTTCTTCGACGCGGGCAAGGTGCACCTCGTCGGAAACGGAGATGACACGGTCAATTATCTCACCTTCCATCACAATTGGTACGACCACTCCGACTCGCGCCACCCGAGAGTCAGATGCGCGACGGTACACGTCTACAACAACTACTACGACGGCGTTTCAAAATACGGAGTCGGCGCTACGATGGACTCTGATATATTCGTCGAGGCGAATTATTTCAGAAGCTGCAAGTACCCGATGCTTATATCAATGCAGGGCTCTGATATATACAACGGCGGCGGCTACGACGGACAGGGCACGTTCTCGGGCGAGAGCGGCGGAATGATAAAGGCGTTCGGAAACTATATCTCGGGCGAGTCGCGCTTCGTATCGAGCAAGGAAAATTCCACGCACTTTGACGCCGTAGTTGTAGAAAACAGAACAGACACCCTCCCCGCCACGCTTTCTGCAGTCAAGGGCGGCGCAACCTACAATAATTTTGACACGTCCCCCGACTTCTACAAATATTCCGTGCAGTCCGCAGAGGACGCGAGGGCAACCGTAGAGGCGTACGCAGGCAGAATGGGCGGCGGCGACTTCAAGTGGACGTTCACCGATGCCGACGACAGCTCCTACGATATAAATTCGGCTCTGAAGGCGGCTGTCAGCTCATACAAATCAAGTCTTCTGTCCGTGGGCGGTATGGGAGGCTCTCTGGAGGACACTCACACGCACTCCTACAAGACCTCGGTCACCTCTCCGACCTGCACCGAGGGCGGATATACCACCTACACCTGCGAGTGCGGTGACACTGTAACTGCGAATCAAACCGACCCCACAGGACACCTCTTCGCCGACGCGACGACAGAAGCTCCAAAGACCTGTACCGTCTGCGGCGCTACCGAGGGAGATAAGCTTCCGGGCGGCACGGATACCCCCGATAACCCGGGCGATAACCAAAACCCCGGCGGCGCGGATACGCCTGATAACCCCGGAGATAACCAAAACCCCGGCGGCACGGATACGCCCGATAACCCCGGCGATAACCAAAACCCCGGCGGCGCGGACACCCCCGATAACCCCGGCGATAACCAAAACCCCGGCGGCACGGACACCCCTGATAACCCCGGTGACGAAGGCGCGCCCGATAATCCGACCGAGGACGAGGAGCCGAGGAAGGATAACTTCTTCACAAGGCTGTTTCGGGCAATCGCCAACTTCTTCCGCAGACTTTTTGGGCTACCCGAGCTTGAGTAATCACTCGCGCAAGACCGAATATAGAAAAAGCTCGCTTTCCGTGTGAAAGCGAGCTTTTCAGCTTGAATAACAATGATGAATTACTTGTTATAGGTGCACTTAATTTCAACCTGAGCTTCTATATCTCCAACAAGCTTGGTGTAGGAGATAGTAGCGCCGACTACCGCTCCGTTCGATACGGTGACAGTCAGTCTGACGTCACAGTCAACCGCCACGCCAAGAACAGCGGCAGTATCAGCCGCCTTTATATCTGCGACAAGCGCGTTCTTCGAGGTGGAGTAGGTCATTTTCGAGGAGTCGAGATTGAAGCTGACGGTAGCCGCCGCAACGATATCGCCGCTGACGCTGTCTCCGCTTACCGTTCCGTTTGGAGCGATAGTGGAAAAGCCGTGCAGGGTTTCGGTAGTAGCGCCCGCGCCATCGCCAATCTCAATGTATCTTGTATATTCAAAATCAAGAGTTACAGTACCGTCCTCAGCGAAGGCTACGTCATAGTTAGCCGTGAGCGGAACGTCGGGAAGAAAATCAGAGGTCTGCTTAACCTCAACCGTAGCCGAGGAAAGAGTGGTAGCGGAAATGGCGTTCTTGAAGGAGTCAAGCGTGCCATCGTCCTTGTCCTTACAGGAGGCAAGGGAAAAAAGGCAGATAACGGCAAGAGCCAGAGCAATTATTTTTTTCATTTTCCTTCCTCCTTACTCTATGGTGATTCTGTTGATGTTATAGGTGTACTCAATGTCGATAACCACGTGGTTGTCGGGAACCGTACCGTCAGCGGGAACGGTGTACTCGATGTGCACCGAGATAACCTCAGCGCCGTTGTCGGTTATCCTCACAGAAGCATCAACGGGAAGATTATTCGCTACGCCGAAAACCTTCGCGGTATTCTCTGCGGGTACTGTGAAGCTGAAAACGTGATTTTCGTACTCTACGTTTTCGATAAGCTTCTTGGTGAGGGTCATAGCCATCTCGCCCTTATCAATAACGTACGCCTTGCCCTCAAGGGTCCAGTCAACGATGACGTTGCCCGTTTCCTTGTGGATGGTTCTGGTGCCCTTGCCCTCTATGTACTGATAGATTCTGGGCTCGGTGCTGATAGGACCGTAGATTATATCGGTAAGACCGCCGTTCTCGACGGTACGCATCTCGGAATAGTCCTCCTCGTAGATAGCCGCCTTAAGGCTACCGATGTTGCCGGTAGTGAGCGAGTAGCGGCTGGTGAGAACCTGCTGTCCGACCGTCTGCACGGTGGTGGAAACAACCTTGGTGGGAGCGCTGTTCTCATACATCTCGGCAACCTTTTCAATAGCCTTCCTGTCCGAGCAGGAGGCAAGCATAGACAGGCAGAGCACGAGCACAAGAGCGAGTGAAACAATCTTTTTCATATCTTTATCCTTTCTCCACTTCGGTGGTTACTCAGCCTCGAGCTCGTCAGGGAACTCGAGATTAACGGAGTTGTAGGAATAGGAGGTTCTTACCGAAACGGTAGCTCCGTTGACAGCGACACACTCGACGAAAACCATAGTCAGGTTGACTCCGTTGGTCTTAACGGTGATGGAAATATCTCCCGCAGCCTTAAGGTCGGTGCCGAGCACGTGCTTCGCATTCTCGGGAGAAATCTTCGCGGTAAGAACGGTATCGTTCTCGCTGATGGAAATATCCTTCAGGTAATCCTTATCGAGATTGAAGCGAAGCTGAATAGCGGTGGGCGCCTCTGCCTCATACTCGTCGCCGTCGGTGGAATACGCGCCGTCCTTGTAGTAGATGGTGCCCTTCTTTTCCTTGATCATCTCGTAGGTGTCGTCAGCAACTCCGTCCTCGGGTAAGCGGTAACGCTGATACAGGAATTCAAATATTGAATTATCACCCTCGATGCTCATAGTGTAGTCGCCTATAAGCTGAGTGCCGTCGGCGTCTATGTAGTCAACCGCGGTAACTATAACCGTGGGAGCCGAGTTAGCCGCAAGCTCGTATATAGCGGATTTCCTGCAGGAAACCATCGCCAAAACGCAGCTGACAAGCATCAGGAGAGCGAGAAGCAAGCTCAATGTTTTTTTCATCTCAAATACCTAAAAGCCTTTCATTCCGAAAATGCAGGTTGTGCAAGCACAATTAGCTATAATAATTATACAGACTTATTGTCCAAAAGTCAAGAGGGAGATAGGCTCAGCCGAGCTATCCCCCTGACGAAAAATAAATTATCTATTTATTCACTTTCAACAAAAAGTCTAAAACCTGGAGCCCATACCCCCGGGTGTTACCTCCTTGGCAAAATCACGGGCTATGGCTATAAGACGCTTGAGCGGCAGGGTCATAACCTTATCCTCCTTGACAGAGAGGGCGAGCGTTCTTGCAACCTTTGGCACGATGGGAAGCATCTTAACCGAGGTGTGACGGTTGTACAGAATGAGCTCCGAGAGCATACTGATTCCGAGTCCGTGCTCAACCATCGAAATAATCGCAGGGTCGTCAACGTAGGTCGGGGTTACGAAGGGCTTGACTCCGTTTTCGTTGAATACCGCGCTGATATCGTCATCGAAGCCAAGACCGGGCATCAGAAATTTCGTACCGTTGAAGCCCTTTATCGGGAACTCACCCTCCACGGGATAATCCTTCGGCAGAATAGCGTAGAACGGGTCGTCGCCAAGATAAACCCACTTGAAATCGTACTTCTGGTTTTTAGTGCCAAAGCAGATATCAAATCTGTCCTCCTCAAGACCTCCGTACAGCTCCGCTACGGTGCCAGTCTGTATATTGATAGTAACTTCGGGAAACTCGGAGTTAAACCGCTCAACTATCGGCGGAAGCCAAGTGCCCGCCATACTCGAGAACGCGCCTATGCGAATAACGTTGTCTCCGTACGACTTGACCATCTCTATCTCGTTCATAAGGGCGTCCTCGCACATAACGAGCTGTCTTATCTTGGGGATAATTCTCTCGCCTCCCGGGGTGAGCTTGATTCCGTAGTAGCCCCTCTGGAGAATTGATATTCCGAGCTCGTCCTCGAGGGCGTTCATCATATGCGTCAATCCCGACTGGGTATATCCGAGCTTCTGCGCCGCAGCAGAAAAGCTGCCCATATCAACTGCGGTGAGAAGAACCTTGTATTTAGATATATTCACTGTTGCCTCCCGTGTTAAAGAATTGTAATGCTTGGGTTACATTTTGGAAAGAATTACATCACCCGTGTCAAATTAATCCTTCGGCGTGATGTATCCCTCTCTGTACAGAAGCTCTGCGATAAGAACCGCTCCTCCCGCCGCTCCGCGCAAGGTATTGTGCGACAGGCCGACGAACTTATAGTCGTACACCGTATCCTCGCGCAGTCTTCCGACGCTCACTCCCATACCGCCGTACAGGTCGCGGTCGAGTCGGGTCTGAGGACGGTTTTCCTCCTCAAAGTAGGTGACGAACTGCTCGGGCGCGGAAGGAAGACCGAGAAGCTGAGGCTTTCCGCGGAATTCGCGCCAGGCTGTGAGTATTTCCTCTCTCGTGGGCTTATTTTTAAATCTGACGAAAACAGCCGCCATATGTCCGTCCGTGACGGGAACGCGCAGGCACTGCGTTGTGATAACCGGGCTTGTGGCGGGAACTATTTCGCCCCCCTTGACCTCGCCCCACACGCGAAGCGGCTCCTTCTCGCTCTTTTCCTCCTCGCCGCCTATGAAGGGAATAAGATTGTCCTCCATCTCGGGCCACTCGCGGAAGGTTTTTCCCGCGCCGCTGATAGCCTGATAGGTGGTCGCGACAACCTCCTTGATTCCGTATTTTCTCAGCGGAGTCAGCGCTCCGACGTAGGACTGTATGGAGCAGTTGGGCTTCACCGCGATAAATCCGCGCTTCGTGCCAAGCCGCCTTCTCTGCGCCTCGATAACCTCAAGATGTCCGTCGTTGACCTCGGGAATAACCATAGGCACGTCGGGCGTCCATCTGTGCGCGGAGTTGTTGGAAACCACGGGTATCTCCGCTCTGGCGTATCTTTCCTCCAGCGCCCTCGTTTCCTCCTTCGAGAGGCTGACAGCGCAGAAAACGAAATCGCACTTCTCCTTAACCCCCTCTATATCCTCGGATGACATAACCGTCATATTGAGCACGTCCTCGGGGCAGGCGTCCTTCATCTTCCATCTGCCGAGCACCGCCTTGCCATACTTCTGCCCCGCAGAGCGAGGTCCTGCAACTACTGCGGTGATTTCAAAATAAGGATGCTCGGAAAGAAGCATTATAAAGCGCTGTCCGACCATGCCCGTAGCGCCGATGATACCAACCTTCAATTTTCTCATAATCTCTTTTTCTCCGTGGTAATATTAATTTTATTTATATTGTAGCACATTCGACGGGGAGCAGTCAATATTTAAACTTAACAAATGTTTGACTCCATCTGCGCCAACAATGGTAAATTATGACGCCCTCCCTGCCAAAAGGCTGTCAATTATAGCCCTGAACGCCGAAATAGAGGCACAGTGCAGGGCTGTACCTCTATCTACGTTTTCTGCTGTATCGGGACTACCCGAAGGATATACCCGTCGCTTCTGATTATCTGTTGATAATGCTGACCTTGTCAGGCGAGATGCCGGTGGTTTCATAGACAATTGTCAGTATCTGAGCCGCATCCGCCGCCTGCAGATTTTCCGCCGAAACAACGACGCTCACTGCATCCTCAGAGATAACCGCCACGCACTCCTCGAAGCCCTTAGCCTTGACAAGGCTCTCGATATTCGCCTCGTTCTGAATATCCATAGCAATCTTGGCTATAAGAGCAGCCGCCTCGGCTTTCGCCTCCTCGCTGGCGCTCTCGTCCTCCGAAACCAGCTTCAGGACGTCTATCGCCTCATCTCTTGACTGCTGACGATTGAGCGCTGTGGCTGTGAAGTAGTTTTCCTCGCCCTGCGCATCTCCGCCGACCTGCGCCGAGTCATCGCCTCCCGTCATATTGTTGTCGCCGAAGCCCATAGAGTCAACGGGCTCGTAGAACAAGCGATAGTTGACGTATACCGCCGCGCCGATAAGCAGTACCACGAGAAGCACGGCAAGGCTCTTCGCTCCGCGGGTGCGAAGGAATCTTTTGAATTTTTCGAATTTCATTTTATTCACACTCCTTAAGATTTGTTACTGATACAATCTATGCCCCACCCTTCCGATATATGCCCCGGGAATAAACTTTTCCCTATCTCTTTTTCAGTGACTCGATGCTTATCCGATTAGCCCCGATACCGAGATAAGAGGAAAGCATCTCGGTCAGCCTGTATCTCACCGTTATCGAGTCGCCGCCCTCGCAGATAACCGCAACCGATTCGGGCTCGCCGCCCTCGGTATATGAAACGAGAGCGTAGCATTCTCCAACCCCTTCAATGAGCGAGCACATCTCGGCTATGTCCATTTTCTCATCCTTTTTTCTCTCACCCGAGCCCGTGAGCGAGCCGAACGTCAGAAGCAGAACACCTATAACGACACTCAGAGCTATAAGGACACCCCGTTTCCCGCGAAGATAGCCCCAAAAACCACCTGAATTAACCATAATACACCTCACAATAGCCACCCCGTGTGAAATTTTTGGCAACGAAGTCGCGTATCTCTCTGTAATCTATATTCAGCGCCGAGCGCGGCAGGGCGACCGAAATACTCTCTGCCAGCATATCCGAAACCGAAAAGCCCCGACAGATAACCGAGCACCCCCGCACAGCCTCACCCCACCTCTCAATAAGCGCCCCCGCTATTCCCTCCTCGAATGCCTCCGTGGTTATTTTTTCAAAATCCGAGCCAGCGTCCTGAGTCGGAGCGTCGGGCACAGACGGAGAAATAAGCTCGGAAAAAATGCCCGTCAAGGGAGAGATAAGCGACAGGAGAAGCACAAGGCCGAGCGCCGCCCTGACCGCGCCTCTCAGGGCGTTGTGCGAGACGGCAAGCGCTATTGATAACACCGCGGCAGCGCTCATCAGAACAACAAGATATTCCTTCATTTCTACTCTCTCCTTAAATCAAGTGCGCCGAGCACCGCACGGCAAGAACAACCTCGAAAACAAATATCAGAGCGCCAAGCGAATAGACTGCTATAAGTCCGTCAAGCGCGCTTGCCATAGCAGATATACACCTGCTACCCACCCCCTGTGGAAACACGTCAAGAAGCAGCCCCGAAAGAAAAAAGCACAGCCTGTACAAAAGAAGCTTGACAAGCGGAGCGACGGTGAGCGAAACTATAACCGCTACGGCACCCCCGCCCAGAACCCCTCCGGCATAGGATAGACCTCCCGAGAGCGTTGCCAGAGCTCCGGAAACCGCCTGTCCAACGACGGGAATCGTGCCCGTGGCGGCGTATTTCGCCGCTCTCATAGCGGCGCTGTCGGTGGCTGAGGCAATCGAGGTCTGCATAGCTACGAAGCCTCCAAGGAGCGCGGTCAGAAGCCCCGTCCCCTTGACGAACCAACGGCGTGGCGCCCCAAGCGTTGTATCAAAGCCGTCTGTGGTTATGCTTGACACAGCCGCGCCCACGAATATAGCTGAGGACAGGGGCAGAAGTGCCGAGCATATTCCACCAAAAACGCTCAGGGTGAGCAGCATACCCGAGGAAGCCGCCGCCGCGGTTGCTCCGCCGCCCGACAGGGCGATAAGCGAAGCGAGTATGGGTATAAGAGAGGAAAAGAAGGCTCCGATGGCAGAAAAAGCCTCGGAAATCTCTGTGACAAGCGGAAGAAGAGCGGCAAGCAGACCAACCGAGGCTACGACGGTAATCCCACCAAGTGCTGTGCCTCCCGTGTCCGACAAGGCAACACCCGACGCGCCAAGCAGAAGGCTGATGCCAAGAAGAAGAAAAAGAAACGAGCCCGCCGAGGCGCCGCCCGCCCTGACGGCAGAGAGGACGTCGGCTAATATAGCGTCTATGCTCAGAGCGCCCGCCCCTGCCTCAGCCTTGTCTGAAAGGCTATCCGGAACTATTTCAAAAAAATCCGACAGCAACTCATCGGTTTTCGCCTTCGCCTCCTCCCTGCTGTCAGCGAAGGAGGTAACTGTAAGGGCACCGAGAAATAAAGGAAGAATCAGCGCTACCCAAAGAAATTTCCGAACACGCCCCCTCATACCGTTATCTCTCCAATAAGTGAAAAAAGCTTGTCTATGTACGGCAGACAAATCAGCAAAATCTCGACACGCCCCAGCACTAGCGCCGAGCCGGCGATTCCCAGCTCCCCCAGCTCTCTGCATATATCCGATGCCACGCCAAATAGATAACCTACGCCTAAAATCTTCAGAGCATCGCGCACAAGCTCGCCGAAGCCCTCTGTCGTACTGCTTATATTTTTGATGTGCGAGAACAGGCTTCCTATCCCCGCGACCGACAGCGAGAGCAGCGCTACCGTGCCGAGCAGGGAAACGAGTGCCGAGCCCCGAAAGC
Organism: Clostridia bacterium; assembly: GCA_017467165.1. Classification (GTDB taxonomy): domain Bacteria; phylum Bacillota; class Clostridia; order Oscillospirales; family CAG-272; genus UBA1740. Next base: position 18,486 of record JAFTST010000043.1, read on the forward strand.
CAACCTGCCGCAAGAGATACCCCAGAATTCCAAGAAGCAGGATAACGCCCACAGCGCGTACAGCCCCCGTCATAAGCCGAACACTCCCCGCAGAGCGCCAATAAGGTCGCCAATCTTTTCAACTATGATAAGCAGAATAATAACTATACCAGATATCGAAAGCAGGGTGGCGTGATCATCTCTGCCTGCTCGCGAGAGCACCTGACACAAGACCGCAACTATCATACCTACCCCCGCCACCTTGATAATAAGCTCAACGTCCATTTTCCACCTCCTGTTATAAAAAAAGAATCACCGCCCCGACAGCAAGGCAGACGGCAAAGACAGAGGACACCTTCAGCGATTTCTCCCCGTCCTCCTTTTCCGACCTGTACTCCGCCCCGACCGCCGATATGCACTCGTCAAGCAATTTTATCTCGTCGGAAAGATAACCTCTGCCGCACAGAGAAAAATAGTCAAGAAGGCTCGCTCTTGCCTTGTCCGAAAGAAAAAGACCGGATAAAAACCTCTCCTGCCCCGCCCTGTCGCCGTCCGTTATAGCCCGAGCAAGCCTCTCGCCGCCCTCAACGCGAAGCTCAAGATATTCTCCGATAGTACCGAGCGAGCCGCTGATATATCTCCTCAGCCCCGAAAGATGAAGGAGCAGACCCTCGTAGCACTCAAGCGACCTTTGGTGATATGAGGCTCGGGCTCTGATATACACAAGCGCGGCTATAAGAAGCGCCACGGCGCCAAGCACCCTCGTCATATCCGACACACCTCCACGTCAAAGCCTCCCCTTTCTTTTCTGATAGCGGCAAAGACAGGAAAAAGCCCGAGCTCAAAAATCTCCCTAAGTATCGGCCTTCTCCGAGCATCCTCAAGCCCCGAGGCGTGCGCCGTGGCTATGACCGTTATCCCCGCAGACGCGGCGTTAGCCGTAGCATCGGCGTCAGCCCTCGTGCCAATCTCATCAACCATTATCACCTCGGGAGATAGCGAGCGTATGGCAATCTCCATTCCCAAGCCTCTTATATATCCTCTCAGAATATCCACACTAAGCCCTCGGTAATCCTCGGGCACGAACTCGCATCTTTCATCAATTACCGTGACACGCATAGGGGTATTCCCCCCGCCTATCCTTGCCGCGAGGGAGCGAAGGGCTGTTGTCTTTCCTCCCGAGGGCGGCGCCGCTATAAGCATATTTCCACCCCCAAGACCGCGCCAAAGAGAATATAGCTCCTCGCCAAAATCGCATCTTCCCGTAGGAATCCGAAACACGAGAGCGCACACCCTGTCAACTCCGATAAGCGCGCCCCCGTCATACCTCGCCTCGCCGACAACCCCGACACGCACGCCGAAGTCAAAGGGCAGAAATCCGCGCGCCAAGCTATCTCTGTAAGCGTACAAAGACCCTCGGCACAGCCTGTACAGCACGTCCGCAAGCTCCCCATAAGAAAGCTCGGCGACAAGCGGAAGATTTCGTCCTCCTACCACCGCTATGCTTCTTCCCGACGAGCGCACGCGTATCTCCGAAAGCGACGAGAGCATTTTCTCCCCCATCGACCGTATCTCGCGCGCAAGACGCGACGGCAGAGCCCCGAGCACCGCGCTTATCGCGGGCGAATATCCTTTTTCTTCTTCAGCTATCATTTTTCCTCTTTTTGACAAAAACCGCAGGGTTTTATATTGACACTTTTCTCAAAATATGGTAATATTGAATTGCCCCGATGGGTAGTACGTTCGCTCCGCGCGACAGAAGGGAGAAACAGAATGAAAAAGAGCACGGGCGTTTTCAGATGTATAGACGAGCTTGGCAGAATAGTAATTCCGAAGTCTATGAGAAACAAGCTGGGTATCAACAGCGGCGATTCCCTGGAATTCAGAATAGAGGAGGACTGTATAATTATCTCCCCCGATAAGAGCCGTTGCGCCTTCTGTGGGGGCACCGACGGTCTATGCTCCTTCAAGGGCAAGAGCCTCTGCGACAGGTGTATAACCGAGCTGTCCGAGATAAAAAACTAAAAGGACTATTGATTTTTAACACATCTGTATGCTACAATATATGTGTATGCTGAATAAAAAATAAATATAATCTTCTTGAAAGGAAAATTGATATGAAAGTTGTTACCTTTGGCGAAATCATGTTAAGACTTGCTCCCAACGGCTACTATCGCTTCTTCCAGAACGATCAGATGCAGGCTACCTTTGGCGGCGGAGAGGCGAACGTTGCTGTTTCTCTGGCGAACTACGGCCTCGAGAGCGTGTACGTTACCAAGCTTCCCAAGCACGCTATCGGTCAGGCGGCGGTTAACTCGCTCCGTTACTTCGGCGTTGACACCTCGAAGATTGTCCGCGGCGGCGAGAGAGTCGGAATCTACTATCTTGAAAAGGGCGCATCCCAGAGAGGCTCCGTGTGCATATACGACCGCGCGTATTCCGCGATTCAGATGGCTGACCCCGCTGACTTTAATTGGGACGAGATTTTCGAGGGCGCTGATTGGTTCCACTTCACAGGCATCACCCCCGCTCTTGGCAAGAACCTTGTTGAAATCTGCCGCCAGGCATGCATCGCCGCTAAGGCGAAGGGAGTTAAGATCTCCTGCGACCTCAACTATCGCGGCAAGCTCTGGACCAGAGCCGAGGCAAGAGAGGCTATGACCGACCTTTGTCAGTACGTTGACGTATGCATCTCCAACGAGGAGGATGCTAAGGACGTCTTCGGCATCGAGGCAGAGGGCACAGATATCTACGGCGGAAAGCTCAACCAC
>JAFTST010000044.1 GCA_017467165.1 Clostridia bacterium
ATAAACAGAGCCTAGTGCTTTTTGGCAAGAGGCTTTCATATTTTTCTTATCGATTTAGCTTTTCAAGCTCGGAAAAGAGCCCGAGGTCTGTTTTCTCTGAGGTGAGGGGGGTGATGGAAATATATCCTGCGACGAGGGCTACTGTATCGTATATCAAATCGTCGCTGTCAGGCTTCGCCATTTCGCCTCTCTGCTCATACATATCGTTGCCGAGGGGGACGAATTCGTCGGTGAAGTATATTCCGCCCTGTCGTGTAATTCTTATGCCCTTATCCTCGGGGGGAATATTGACGTTATAGAGTCTGCCGTGCTCGAGAAGCTTGTTTTCTATAAAGAAATCCGCGATACGGTCGAGCGAAGCGAGCGATTGGTCAAAGGATTTTGGCCAGGTGGAAAGCGCTACTCCTCGAAGCCCGAGGCGCGCCGCCTCAAATATAGCTCCTATGGTGCCTGAATATACTATATCCTTTCCGAGATTGTAGCCGCGGTTTATTCCCGAAATGACAAGGTCGGGGCGGTAGCCTCTGCCGAGGATGGCGTAGCGGACGCAATCGGCGGGGGTCGAGTCCATCGAATAGCAGTCAGCACCCTCGACAAGCTCTACTCGCTTAATTTCTATCGGGCGTGTGAAGTCTATGGCGTGGCTCTTTCCGCTCTGCTCTACCTTCGGCGCTATGCAGAGCACCTCGCCAAAGCGCATTGCCCAGCTTATCAGGGCGGGCAGGACGGGGGAAAGAATGCCGTCGTCATTGGTTATAAGAATTTTCATATAGCTTGTCCTTACAGCCAGCCATCGTTATTAGCCTTATACTCCATAAGGAGCTTGTCGGCTTCTGCGATGAGCTTTTTCATTTCTGTTTTTGAATAGACGGTCGCGCCGCTGGCACAGGCGTGTCCGCCGCCGTGATACCTGTTGGCAAGCTCGCTGACGGTCACAAACCTCGAGCGGAGTCTGACGCGGATGCTGCCGTCGTTGTTATCAATCAGCGCCATCCAGATAAGACTTCCCTTTATAGACTCGAGGTGAGATACGACTGCGCTCGCTTCCTCCTGGGAGAGTCCGAATTTTTTCCGCATTTTCCGTGTAACGTAGATATATGCGACGCCGTTTGGTGTGATTTTCATATTCTTGAGGACGTACGCCTGGAATTTCAGGGTGTGGAAGTCCTTCATATAAAGATTTGCAAAGAGGGTGTCTGTATCTATTCCAATATCAAGAAGGGCGCCTGCGGTGCGCATTGTTTCTCCGCTGACCTCGCGGAAGCGGAATCTGCCCGAGTCGGTAACCATTCCCGTATAGATATATTTCGCGGCGTCAGAGTTGATTTTCAGCTCGTCTGCGAAGGCGAGATAAAACGCGCCTATCATTTCGGATGCTGATGAGCGGTGCTCCTCTACCCACTCAATATCGGCGTAGGACTCGACGGGGATATGGTGGTCAATCTTGATAAGCTCGCGGCAGAGCTTGTACTTAGGATTCGATATGCGGTCAGAGGTCGCGGTATCTATTACTATACCGAGGGCTGTCGAATAGAGCTCGTCGGCTATGTCGCCGTCCTCCTCTCCAAGAAAGGCAACGTAATCCGAGAAGTCGCTGTTGATAAGCAGGACCTCCTTCTCGGGAAAGCTCAGGCGAAGAATCTCCCTCATACCCTTGGTTGAGCCTGTCGCATCTCCATCGGGACGCTTGTGTCTGAATATTATTATACGCTGATATTCCTTGATTTTTTCAAGAATTTTCTGCATTTCGGGTGTTTTCATTCTGTTTTTCCCTCCATTATAGCGTCAAGGTCGGCAAGCATAGCCATCGCTGCCCGTCTGTCTGCAAGAGTTGCTCCGCTTGCCTTCTCGTGACCGCCGCCGCCGTATTTGACCGCTATTTTGTTGACGTTATAGCGGCTCGAGCGAAGCTCAGCGAGCACTCCGTTTTCGGTTTCGGTAAAGTTAACCCATATATCAACACCGCGGATTTCGCCCATAACGTTAACCATTCCGCGAGATATTGTGAAGGTGTCCACGCCGTAGCTGTCTACCTCCTCCTTGGTCGTATATATGTATGCTACGTTTTTCTCGGTAAACTGAATTTTCAAGACAAAGCTCGCGCGGAGCTTGATAAATGAAAAATCGTCAGAGTAGAGATTTCTGAAAATGTCCGCTGTTGAAAAGCCGACGGAAAGAAGGTGCGCGGCGAGGATATGCGTTTTCGGGGTGGTGCTGTCATATCTGAATCTGCCCGAGTCGGTAACCATACCCGTGTAGAGCGCCTTCGCGGCTGTGGCATTCAGTCTCAAGCCCTGCTCTCTCGCAAGCTCGGTAATTAGTCCGCAGCAGCTCTCGTATGAGGTGTCGGTAACCTCCACGTCGGCTATTTTTTCTACAAATATATGGTGGTCAATTCTGGCGGTTTTATCCGCGAGGGTGTATCTGTCGTCGCTGATAAGTGATGCGGCAGAGGTGTCGAGGATAATTGAAAGAGCTCCCTCAAAATCCGCATCGGTCAGCTCGTCGGTCGTGCTATCCTCCACGAAGGCGTATCTGCCCGCGGGGTCGCCTACGGCGTAGACGGTTTTCTCGGGGAAGTTTTCCTTTATCAGATTTTTTAAGCCCACCTGGCTGCCGATAGCATCTCCGTCAGGCCTCTTGTGGCGGTGGATTATGATTTTGTCATACTGTCCTATCAGCTCTATAATCTTTTCAAACATATTTTATTCCTTCGTTTTTTAGTTTGGTACAGGCACGTGACGGCAGACGCATAGGCGCAATTCACTCTTGTATGCCGCACCATATTATTATAGCATAGGTTTCAATAAAAATCAATGGTACAGCAAAAAATGATATTGGCAGTAAATCATCCAATCCAGCATCACTGAGGTTTTATTTTAAATTAAATATATAAATATATAAAAATCTTTCATAAAATCGCTTGACAAAACGAGTTAAATTTAGTATAATACCATTGTTGTACAGGGGTGTAGCTCAGTTGGTAGAGTACTGGTCTCCAAAACCGTGGGTCGTGGGTTCGAGTCCTTCCGCCCCTGCCAACAAAAACAGAACATTTGTCTACCGACAAATGTTCTGTTTTTGTTTATCCAAGCCGCAGGCTTGGCATATCATCAGCCCCTGCGGGGCTGGATATCATCACGGCAACGCCGTGTATCTCATCACGCGCCAGCGTGTATTTTCCTGCGGCTTGATGATATGCCGCAACAAGTTGCGGATAATATACACGCCTTCGGCGTGATTGGCGATACGTAATTTGACAAACTAATGTTTTTTTGCTATAATGAAATGACCATACCAGAAACGGCAAAGGAAAGACGAGGGTTCTTTATGAATAAGCAATTTGGCAAATTTCATTCAATTTTAAATATAATTTGTGGTTTGTTAGTTTTATTTAT
>JAFTST010000045.1 GCA_017467165.1 Clostridia bacterium
AAGTACCCGTGATAATGGAAATCCACGTTATCATTCGGGAAGAGGAAGTGATAGAGCTCGGTGCAGTAATCGTCGGTCATAGACGCCATATAGTCGACTACTATCTGGTTGGGCTCTGTTGACTCGAAGTAGGGCTTCTTCGCCTTGTAGTGATGGTTCGAGATAAAGTCAATATGATGCTTGTAGATAGGCGAGGACTTGACGCCCCTCTTGAGGTCGGAGAGCAGCTTATAATACATTCTCTGCATTATCGGCTTGACCTGTGTATCGAGCACGCGCTGTACCTTATCGACCTTATAAATCATATCGTAGTTGGTTCTCTTCGCCGCCTGCATACCGAGGAAGTGCTCCTCGTCCATACAGATATAGGGCTTTCCGTAGCTGTTTTCTATGATATTGACCTCAAGGTTGTTGATAATCTCCGAGTTGATGGTGCCTATTCCCTCGTCGCCGAGGTCGGAGTCGTTTTCTATAAGCTTTGCAAATTCTGCGTCCTGCCTGTCCTTTCCAAGATAAGCGATAATGTCACACACGCGCACGACACAGCCCTCGAGGGTGTTGGGCAGGGTTGTGAGAATGTTAGCCTCGTGGACGTAGCAGCTCTCGACCATTCTGTCGTAGTCGGCGAAGTCCGTCATAGCCTTCGGGTGATAGGCGTGCATCTCAAACTCGCCGTTGTGGGTAATAATTCCGTTCAGCGTATCGAGTGTGAGATTGTGGTCAAACATACCGTCGAGCACCCTGACGGAGTGGACGTTGTGATTAAAGTATCTGCCCGTTTCGGCGTGGTACACCTCGGAGATAAACTTCTCTCCCGCGTGGCCGAAGGGGGTATGTCCAATATCGTGACCGAGGGCAATCGCTTCTATAAGGTCAAGGTTGAGATTGAGCGCCGCGCCAATCGAGCGCGCTATACGCGACACGAGCTGAACGTGAAGAGCCCTTCTCGTTATATCGTCATTCTTATAGAAGGAAAAAACCTGCGTTTTATCTGTATAGCGGTTATAGAAGGGGCTATACATAATCTTATCGACGTCGCGCGCGTATGCTCCGCGCCATACGGTTTCCTTGTCGGCGGTGGGGTCGCGGCGGACGGCAAGCTCGCCCTTGGCGGCAAAGGTAGGTCTTGTACCGTTTCTTATATCCTCCCTGATGCGCTCGGAGAGCTCAGGGGACAGCTTTTCATAATTTGCCATAATTCCTCCTTATTTTTTCGTATCTTTTTATATATTGTAACATATACGCACAAAATTGTCAATCAGTGCATAAAAATATCCTCTATATGCCCAAAACGGAAGGAAGCAAGGGGAAAAAAATAACCCGCCTGGGTTAGTGGCGGGTTATGGAAAAATTACATTTTGTTATACTTAAGAGCAAACTCGGACTTCTTGTGAGCCGCGTTGTTCTTATGAAGGATACCGTGAGCAACTGCCTGGTCAACCTTCTTAACAGCAAGTCTGTAAAGCTCGGAAGCAGCTTCCTTGTCACCTGCCTCAACAGCAGCGTTGAACTTCTTGATAACAGTCTTGAGCTGGCTCTTGAGCATCTGGTTTCTGAGCGCCTTATTGCGATTTACAAGAATACGCTTTTTAGCGGACTTAATGTTAGCCATTTTTTTCTCCTTTTAAATTTTCCGTAATCCTTACTGCGTGCTCCGCGACAGCTGAGAGGGTCTGTGGACGGCGCATTTCGTTCCCTGATTACCGTTTTATTTATTCACCAATGAATTATAACATCTTTTTTCAGAAATTGCAAGTGTTTTTTTGAATTTTCTCACGGTTTTTATAAGTTTTTTTTGATAAAAGCACCTATCTTATAAAATATTTTTATAAAAAGCTATTGACAAATCAAGGTTGGTTTGCTATAATTGTAAAGTAATTTGCTTTACAGCTTATTGTGAGGGAGTATGTTTGAGAAAAATCTGCGTATTTCCTACCTTCTCGATTTCTACGGCGAGGCGCTTGACGAGCACACGAGAAGCGTTATGACCGCTTACTACGAGGACGACCTGTCACTCGGAGAGATAGCCACGGACGAGGGCATTTCCCGTCAGGGCGTCAGGCATATTATCAAAAAGGGCGAGGAGCAGCTCAGCTTCCTTGAGGAAAAGCTCGGGCTCTGCGCTTATAACGAAAGGCTGGTTGCCTGCACCGAGCTTCTCTCGGAGGTGCTTCTTTCGCTTGATAGATATGACGACGCGGAGCACGCCGCTATGACAGAAAAAATCGAGAGCGTCAAGGATACTATTTTGAATAAGTAACTATCCCCTGCCCTGTGGCAGATATTCAGAAAAGAATGTTGGAGGTAACATGTTCGGAGGACTTACCGAAAAGCTTGCTAACGCCTTCAAGAAGTTCAGAAACAAGGGAAAGCTGACCGAGGCAGACGTCCGCGAGGGCATGCGCGAGGTTAAGCTCGCATTGCTTGAGGCTGACGTTAACTTCAAGGTAGTTAAGGAATTTATCAAGGCGGTTACCGAAAGGGCGGTCGGCGCCGAGGTTCTTGAGAGCCTTCTGCCTGCCCAGCAAATTGTCAAGATAGTCAACGAGGAGCTCATCAAGCTGATGGGCGGTGAGGCTCCGAAAATCAATATCAGCCCCAAGCCCCCGACGGTTATTATGATGGTCGGTCTTCAGGGCGCGGGTAAGACGACCCACTCGGGAAAAATCGCAGCTTACTTCAAGAAAAAGGGCAAGAATCCCCTTCTCGTTGCCTGCGACGTATACAGACCCGCGGCGGTTGACCAGCTTCATATCGTCGGCGAGGCTGCTAACGTCCCCGTGTTCTCTATGGGAACGAAGCTCTCCCCCGTTGATATAGCTAAGGCGGGCGTTGAGCACGCGAAGCAGTACGGACACGACGTCGTATTCATAGATACCGCAGGCCGACTCCATATCGACGAAAAGATGATGGAGGAGCTTAAGGATATAAAAAACGAGCTCGAGCCGCAGGAAATACTCCTCGTGGTCGATGCAATGCTCGGTCGGGACGCAGTAAACGTCGCCGAGAGTTTCAATTCGCTCCTTGATATCACGGGCGTCGTGCTCACGAAGCTCGACGGTGATACGAGAGGCGGTGCGGCGCTGTCCGTCCGTTACGTTACGGGCAAGCCGATCAAATACGTCGGTGTCGGCGAAAAGCTCGATGCGATCGAGCAGTTCCACCCCGACCGTATGGCGTCGCGTATCCTCGGAATGGGAGACGTCCTCTCGCTTATCGAAAAGGCAGAGCAGGCGTACGACGAGAAGCAGGCAGAGGAGCTCGAGCGCAAGATGCGCACCTCAACCTTTGACCTTGAGGATTTCCTCGATCAGTTCCGTCAGATAAAGAAGATGGGACCGATGAAGGACCTGCTCGCATCAATTCCGGGAATCGACGCGTCGAAGCTTCAGAACGCACAGATCGACGAAAAGGCGATCGGCAGAACAGAAGCGATAATTCTGTCGAT
>JAFTST010000006.1 GCA_017467165.1 Clostridia bacterium
AGAACGCCTGCCTGGCTAGACTTAATCTTTTCGGCAAGAGTCTCTACGACTTGCTTCTTCTCTTCAAGAATCTTATTACTTGGCATTTTCTTCACCTCCATATAAATTTTAAAAAAACAAAAATCCTTTCCGAAAAAGCCATAGCTTCACCGAGAAAGGACAACCAAAAAGCCGCAACCGAAGGTCGCGCATATTAAGTTATTCTCACCTCGGCAGGAAAGCTGATGCTTTTACCGGAACCTGCTGTCTTAGGATACCTTTGGTATTATACACGAACATCCTTGATTTGTCAAGGGGTTTTGAAAAAATATTTTTCACTTTTTTCGGGAGAGGCTCACACTCCCTCTCCCGAATGGATACGCGGCAATAAATCTGTCAGTCGTAGCTCTTTTTCGCCTTCAGCACCCTGTATATCGAGCGATAGGACTCAAGGCGAGAGGCGGGAATCCTCCCCTCCTTGACCGCACGGACTACGGCGCATTCGGCATCTCCCTCTCCGACGTGGGCGCAGTCGGCATATCTGCAGGAGCCGAGATACTCTCCGAATTCACGGAAGGCGGGAGCGAGGTGCTCAAGCTCAAAGAAATTAAACCTCTCAAAATCTATAAGAGAAAAGCCGGGGGTATCTGCCAGAAATCCTCCCTCAAAAACCTCATACAGCTCTACGTGACGGGTGGTGTGCCTTCCTCTTTCTATTTTTCTTGATATATCCGAGGTTGCAAGAGACAGCTCCGGAAAAAGCGCGTTCATAAGAGTGGATTTTCCCACGCCTGACGCTCCTGCGAATGCGGCGGTAGCTCCGTTTTTCAGATTATTTTCAAGATAAGAGCGTAGCTCGTTAATCCCACAGCCCACATCGGATGAGGTAACAAAGGTGGGATAACCGACGGAGGTATATATCCGTCTGTATTCTTCCGCCTCGTTTTCTCCAAGATCTCTCTTGGTAATAATGATAATCGGTAAAATACGGTTATGCTCGGATATCGCGGTGAGCTTATCCACGGTTTCCAAAACGGGGGTGGGCTTTCTCGCGGCAAGTGTGATGAAAAGGTAATCCAGATTTGCCATAGCGGGTCTGATAAGGGCGTTTTTCCTCTCGAGCACAGTGGAAATGACCACTCCGTCAGGAGTAGCATCGTCAAAGCTTACTGAAACGTTATCGCCAATCAGCACCTTTTCCTCTTCTCTTTTTAAGCTTCCCTTGGCGCGACAGCTGACACGCTCCCCGTCGTCGAGCAGGACTTCATACAGACCGCCGAGTCCCTTAATTACCTTGCCTTTTTTTTCGTATATCAAATATGTTCTCTCTTTCGGGATTTATTCGTTATTTGCAGTGGATCTTCGAAGCTGACCGCAGGCGGCATTGACGTCCGATCCAAGCCTTCTGCGCACAGTGGCGACGCATCCGTTCCTGTTAAGTATATCCGAAAATCGGTTCGCAGACTCCTGAGTACCGTGTCGGAAGCCTGTTTCCCTGACCTCGTTGACTCTTATCAGGTTGACGTGTATGGGCGCTCCCGTGCCCTTAAAGGCGAGGGTGAGAAGATTGGCAAGCGCGAGGGCGTCCTTATCGCTGTCGTTCTTGCCGTGTATCAAGGTGTACTCAAAGGAAATACGTCTGCCCGTTTTCTTGTAATACGCCACGCAGGCGGAAAGAAGCTCGTCGATGCCCCACTTGTTATTGACGGGCATAATTTCCGAGCGACGCTCGTCCGTGGCGGCGTGAAGCGAGATTGACAGCGTTATGGGTATATCTACCTCAGCCAGCTCGTATATACGGGGCACAACGCCGCAGGTGGACAGCGAGATGTGTCGGTAGCCGATATTCAAGCCATCGGGATGGTTGACAAGCATTAAAAACTTAATAACGTTGTCGTAGTTGTCAAGCGGCTCGCCTATACCCATCATAACCACGTTCGAGATACGCTCGCCCGTATCAAGCTCTGCGGCTATAATCTGCCCGACAAGCTCTGAGGGCAGAAGATTTCTCACCCTTCCCGCGAGAGTCGAGGCGCAGAAGCGACAGCCCATTCGGCAACCGACCTGGCTGGAGATACAAAGGGTGTTTCCGTGCTTGTAGCGCATAAAAACACTCTCTATACACTCTCCGTCGTACAGGCGAAAAAGATATTTAACAGTACCGTCAATCCTCGATACCAGCTTTTTTTCAACTCTCGGTAGAGTGTCAAGCTCCCGCTCGGAAAGCATGGCTCTCAGCTTCAGCGAGAGATTTGATATTTCCATCAGCGGTGTGCCGTTCTGCAATTTTGAAAACAGCTGTACCGCTCTGTATTTCGGCTCGCCGAGGGTGGCAAGATATTCCACGAGCTCCTCGGGTGTCATTGAGCGAAAATCTATTTTTTCGGTCATATATTTTCCTTATTTCGATTTTCTTTTGAGCTTAGCTATAAAGAAGCCGTCAGTGTTGTGTATATGCGGCACGAGCGTCAGACAACCACCCTCGGACCTGAGCCCTCCGACCTCGAAGTCGACCGGCTCAAAATCTGCGTTTTCCGAGAGAAATCTTCTGACAACAGCCTCGTTTTCATCAGGGTTAAGCGTGCAGGTAGAATATACGAGCGTTCCGTTAAGCTTCAGATATTTCGCCGAGGCAGACAGTATATCAAGCTGAAGCCTTGGCAGCTCGTCCACCGAGGAAAGCTCGCGATAGCGAAGATCCGGCTTTTTTCTAATAACTCCAAGACCCGAGCATACAACGTCGCAGATAACCCTGTCAAAGCTATAAAACAGCTCCTCCCTTGGCTTGGTCGCGTCGTTAATTTCTGCCCTGACGTTAGTGAGCCCCAGCCTTTTCGCTCCGTCAGTCACAAGCGGGAGCTTGCTCTCGTGTATGTCAAACGAGGTGACGCTTCCCGTCTGTGTGGCGTATATCGCCGCGGCAAAGCTCTTTCCACCCGGGCAGGCGCAGACGTCAACCACAGAGTCACCCGGCTCAATTCCGAGGGCATCAACGCTCGCCGCGCAGGATGCGTCCTGGACGAAGAAATATCCCTCCGAAAAGCCACTCAGCGCGCGAGGGTCAACCGATCCCCGGATTCTGATGCTCTTGGACGAAAGGGGTGACGGAATAGCGACAATCCCCTGTTCCGAAAGAAGCGAGATGAGCTCATTTCTTGTAATTTTAAGTGTGTTAACCGTGAGGTCGGTATAGGAATGAGAGTTAAAGGCAGAGAGAAGGCTCTCCGTCATTTCTCCGTACAGCTCAATAAATCTACGCGTCAGCGCCAACGGAAACGAGTAGGCAACCGAGAGATATCTCGCCTCGCTCTTTTTTCTGTCGGGAAGGGGCAGACTGTCCGTATCGCGCAGCCTGATAGCCGCTCTGAGAACGCCGTTGACAAATCCGCGCTCGCCCTTGTTTCTTCCAAGCCTGACGGTTTCGTTGACTGCGACGTGGTCTGCTACTCTGTCCATACCGATAAGCTGAGCCATACCAAGCCTTAATATATTCAGGGTGGTCAAGTCAATCTTATCCACGCCGCGCTTTGATATAGCGGAGGCGTAGTAATCGTACGTCAGCTTGTGCTCAACGGCGGTATACAGAAGCGCGGTGATGAAGCCTCTGTCCTCCCTGCTCACACCGTCAAGGCGGTGAGATGAGAGAGAAAGATTGACGTATTTTCCGCACAGCTCATACTCGTTAAGCAGGCTGAGGGCTATTTCTCTCGGTGTCATTTCAGTATTTCTCCAAGGGCAATCTTCCTGCCACGAATATAGTCACCCGCGCTCATCTTTCCCTTTCCCTCCGGTATAACGCCTCGGATAAGAAGCGCATCCTCGCCACATGCAACGGTGAAGGAGCCCTCGCCCCTGCTATCAAGATCAATAACCTCTCCGGGCTGTCCTGAGCCGCTCACCACTGTCGCCTTGAAAATTTTCAGCATCCTTTCTCCCTGATAAGCGAAGGCTCCGGGAATGGGGGTTACTCCCCTGATTATGCAGTCAAGACGCGAGGCGGGAAGGCTGAAATCAATTCTGCAGTCCTCTTTTTCTATCTTCTGCGCATAGGTAGCCAAGCTGTCATCCTGTGGGGTTCTGGTCGCTCTGCCCTCGAAAATTTCGACGATAGTCCTGGCAAGAAGAGGCGCTCCTATCTCTGCGGAGCGGTCGTGTATAGCCTCAAAATCGTCCTCAGGCCCTATGGGGAATGCCTCGGTGGCAATAATATCTCCCGTGTCAAGCCCCTCTGCCATATACATAACGGTGACGCCCGTTTCCCTCTCGCCGCACATTATCGCCCTCTGCATAGGGGCCGCGCCTCGGTATTTCGGAAGCAGGGAGACGTGCAGATTTATACAGCCGAGCTTTGGAAACTCGAGAACCGCAGGGGGAAGAATTTTTCCGTAGGCAACCACGACTATAATATCGGGTGCCTCTTCTCTGAGAATATCCATAAAGGCGTCATTTCTCAGCGTGTCGGGCGTGTAGACCCTGATTCCAAGCTCCTCGGCTACCCTTTTGGTCGCGGTGGGGGTTAATTGCTTTCCTCTGCCACGCGGCTTATCCTTGCCTGTGACGACGCTGGTGACGTTAATTCCTCTTTCAACAAGCCCGGACAGGCAAATTGCCGAAATCTCGGGCGTGCCCATAAACATTACCTTCATTCGATCACCCGTATCAGTCGTCAGCGGGGCGAATCTGTACGTCGGTATAGAGCTTTCCGTCGAGGTGATCGCACTCGTGGCAGATAGCTCTGGCAAGAAGCTCAGTGCCCGAGAGGTCGTATACTCTTCCGTGACGGTCGGTAGCTCTGACGGTAACAGCCGCGGGACGCTTGGTGTATCCGTATGCTCCGGGGTTGGAAAGACAGCCCTCCTGCTCGGTCTGCTCTCCGCTGAATGCTATAATCTTGGGGTTGATAAGCTCGTATACCTTGCCCTCCTCAACCTCGATAACCGCTATTCTGCGAAGAACGCCAACCTGGGGAGCGGCAAGACCGCATCCGCCGGCGTCTCTCATAGTTTCAATCATATCGTCAAGCAGTGTGCATATTCTCGGGGTTATCTCATCTACCGGGCGACAAACCTTTCTGAGAGCAGGGTCGCCGAATTTAACTATTCTAAGTTTAGCCATTTCAAAACTCCTTTTATTTAAACCGAAAGCGGATTGAGGTCAATGGAGAGGCTCAGCGAGCGCTCACCAGAAAACTCGCACAGAAGCTCGGAGAACATTCGTCTTGACTCAGAGCTCAGCCTGCACTTGACAACCATTCGCATTCTGTATTTTTCATTCAATTTGTATATCTGCGCCTCAAACGGTCCGAAAACCACGAAGGGCAAGGACGAGTACCTTCCCTGCACTCGCTCAAGTATCATATCCGAGAGCTTCTGCGCTCCGCGTCCCAGCTCTGCCTCGTCGTCTGAGGTGATTGTCAGCTGTACCATATCGCAGAAGGGCGGATAGGTGAGCTCGCGTCTTATAGCAATCTCGCCTTCGTAGAAGCTGTCATAATCCTGACGGCAGGCGAGTCTTATAGTTTCGTTGGAGGGCGAGAAGGTCTGTATAACCGCAAGTCCCCTGTCGGTCGCCCTGCCTGCTCTTCCTATAACCTGTGTCAGAAGAGAAAAGGTTCTCTCCGCGGCGCGAAAATCGCTCACGTACAGCGAGGTATCCGCGAGAGCTACGCCAACCAAGGTTACCCTTGGAAAATCGTGCCCCTTAGCAACCATCTGAGTGCCGAGGAGTATATCCGCGCCGCCGCCTCGGAAGTCCTCGAGCATTCTGTCGTAGGCAAGCTTTCCCGTGGTGGTATCAGCGTCCATTCTCATAACGGGCATATCGGGAAGATACTTATTCAACTCGCTCTCGAGCTTCTGCGTGCCAAAGCCTAAGAACGATAGCTTATCCGCGCCGCAGGAGGGGCACTCGCGCGGGGTGGGTATCGAATATCCGCACAGGTGACAAAGCAGTCTTCCACGCTCGCCTCCCGTGTGATATGTGAGAGAAACCGAGCATCTCGGACAGTTGAGGACCTCGCCGCACTCCTTACAGCTGATGTGCGGTGAGTAGCCCCTGCGATTTAAAAACAGAATTGCCTGCTCTTCTCTCTCCTTGACGTCCTCGAGCGACTGCAAGAGCCTGCGGCTGATGGCAGAGGTGTTTCCCAAGCGGAGCTCCTCTCGCATATCGACCACAATGGCATCGGGCAGCCTCGCTCCGCCGTATCTCTCCCTGAGGGGAACGAGCGTATAGCTTCCGCATTTAGCCTTATAAAAGCTCTCAAGCGATGGGGTGGCAGATGCAAGCAGCATCAGGGCGCCGTGCACTCCGCAGCGGAAGGCGGCAATATCCCTGGCGTGATACTTTGGATCCTGCTCGGACTTGTAGGTATGCTCGTGCTCCTCGTCTATAACTATCATTCCGATGTTGTCAAGCGGAGCGAAAATCGCGGAGCGGGTACCGATTACAAGATCAACCTCGCCTCGCTTTATTCTACGCCACGCGTCAAGCCTCTCGCCCTGCGAGAGCTGTGAGTGCACGACGGCAACGCGCTCGCCGTATCGGCGACAGAATATACTCAGCGTCTGCGGTGTGAGAGCAATCTCGGGAACAAGCATAATAACGCTCTTTCCGTCCGCTATCGTGCGGTCGATGGCCTTCATTATAACCTTGGTTTTTCCGCTTCCCGTAACACCGTACAAAAGCGCACAGCGAGCCTTTTTATCAAGGTATAGCCCCGTTATCGTTTCATACGCCTCGCTCTGTGCGCGGCTGAGATTAATCTCGGATTTGTCAACGTCCCTCGCATAATGAAGGTAAGGATTTCTTATCCTCTCCTCCTCGCTTAGCGTTACAATTCCCCTTTTGACAAGAGCGGAAACGTGGGTACTGTTAACTACGGGCATTCTGAGTATAAGCTCATAATCCACGGAGCCGTTATCAGCGAGATAATTCAGCAGTATTCTCTGCCCCTCGCTCCTCACGCCCGCGCGACCTGTGGCGGAAAGAATAGCTCTCGCCTCCTCCTTGCTGACTGCAAGATAGCAGGTGCGGCGCATCTTTATATTAATACTGTCGGAAAGCGCGCCCGGTGGCAGGACAGCCCTGACCGCCTCTCCCATAGTACAGAGGGTGTGCTCCTTCATAAATTTACAGAGCGAGAGAAGCTCGCCCGAAAGGGAAATTCGTCTATCCAAAACCGAGCGCACCGCTTTAATCAGCTCGGGAGGCGTGTCCGAGGTGTCCTTGATAGCGGTGACTACGGCGTATCTTTGGTTATTGGTTCTGCCGAAGGGCACCTTAACTATACTGCCGACGGCGACCTCCTCCAACGCGACATAGTCAAAGGGGCGGTCGAGGTGATACGGTACGTCCAAGAGATAAACCTCACAAAACATCCATATCACCTCGCTTTCAAAATAATATTCGTTTCTTACTTGGAGCGTACCATCTCAAACTCGCCGCTATCAAGCTTCGCGATAGCAAGCTTAACCGCCTTCTGATCCTTATACTCGGTGGGTATAAGGGATGCAAGGGGCTTATCGGTTTCGTGATTTTCAATCATCTTCTGCGCCTTGGATCTCATATCAACGTATCTGTCGGTGACGATACGCGCACCCTTGGCAACTCCGACAACGAGCTCGTAGCGATTAAACTCGCCCTTGGTAAGCTGTTCAACAGTAGGATAAATCATTTTTTTCTCCTTATATAAACAAATTTTTAATCTGGTTAGGTGTCAATCCTCGGGATCCTCTTGTCCCGCGTCATCTGTGGTGATGCGGTTGGTGATGGTTTCCGCCTGGATTGCAGAGAGGATAACGTGGTCGGAATCGGTCACTATAACAGAGCGCGTGCGTCTGCCGCAGGAAACGTCAATCACTCTGCCGTCCTCTCTGGCATCCTGCACGAGTCGCTTGACAGGCGCTGAGTCTGGAGAGGCGATGGCTATAATTCTGCCCGCCGAAACCATATTTCCGAAGCCTATATTGATAAATTTCATATTATCTCCTAAGAAATGTGTTGATGGAGCTCGAAGCCGGAAGCCCAAGCCCTTGTATACTGATGATTATCCGATTGGGATTTTTCGTTCTTCTACCCGATGGCGTAGTTGCCTACGTCGAGCGGGAGAAAACGACCGATATCCGCGAAAATCACTCAATATTCTGGATTTGCTCGCGGATTTTCTCAAGCTCCCCTTTCATATTGACAACTATCCTGGCGATTCTGGCATTGTTAGCCTTTGAGCCGATGGTGTTGGTTTCTCTGTTCATCTCCTGCATAAGAAAGTCGAGCTTTCTGCCCGAGGGCTCGGTGGATGCACAGATTTCATAGAAGGCGTCAAAGTGCGAGCGAAGTCTGACAAGCTCCTCGTCGATAGCTATCTTGTCCGCCCATACAGCGCACTCGGTGAGAAGTCGGTTTTCGTCAACGGCTACCGAGTTGTCTGCAAGAATTGAGCGAATTCTCGTCTCGAGCTTGTCGCGATAGCCTACGGTGTCCTCCTCTGAGATAATCTCTACCTCTCTCGCATACTCGCGGACCTGCTCAACCTTAGCCTTGATGTCACGCTCTATTCGCTGGCCCTCTGCGACGCGCATTTTTCCGTAGTCAGAGAGCGCAAGGTCGAGCACGGGTCTTAAGCGCTCCCACTCCTCGTCAAGATCAACGTCGGGGCGGGTGGTCTTGAATATCTCTGCGTTTCTCGCAACAGACATCACCGTTATATCATCGGGCAGGTCAAATTCTTCGGCGAGCCTCCGCAGAGCGTTGATATAGCTCTCGGCATAGCCCTTGTCATAGGAAACCGTGCCGACAGAGTTTTCGTGGCTGTCAACCGTGATAAAAATATCAACCTTCGCCCGTGATACTGCATTTTTCTGAACGTACGACTTGATTTTTTCCTCAAGGAAAATGAGCGAGCGAGGCATCTTGACGTTGCAGTCAAAGAAACGGGAATTAACGCTCTTGATCTCGACTGTAATATCCTTGTCAGCCCCCTCGATCTTAGCTCTGCCAAAGGCAGTCATTGACTTAATCATCCTTCTTATCTCCCTCGGGTCTCGCCCTTTTTCTACCCTTTCCGGACAGAATTCTTATCTCCTCCATAAAGGAGTCAATATCCTTGAACTCGCGGTACACCGAGGCAAAGCGTATGTAGGACACGATATCAATCTCACGAAGTCTTGAGAGCACCATCTCTCCGATATCCTTGGAGGTAATTTCGCTGACAAGAGAATTCTGCAGCTCGGTTTCAATATCCCTGGCAATCTCGGCGGCATTAACCGGGCGCTTCTGGCAGGCGCGCTCGATACCGAGAGCAAGCTTATGGCTGTCAAAAAACTCGCGTCTTCCGTCGCGCTTGACTACGGCTATGGAGACA
>JAFTST010000046.1 GCA_017467165.1 Clostridia bacterium
AGAGGCGGTTGTACCATCCACTTCATTCGTGAAGTTGTTTTAAGGGAAATGATGCTTGAACTTGTAAAGCGCGTAGCACTCTTTATTCAGCAGTACGAAGCGGTGTTCCTTTATATGTATGCCAAGAAGCATAATATTACGAAGGAAACCAACGTGCGAAATATGAAGGCTGCCATTGAAAAGGACAAGCGCAGAATTGTAGAGATCGATACGATGATTGAGCGTTTGTACGAGGACAACGTGCTTGGCAAAATTCCCGATGACCGTTTCTCCAAGATGATGGGCAAATATGAAGCAGAACAAAAAGCTCTGATAGAAGCAGTTGCAAAGGCAGAACACTCCTTAAAGGTATTTGAGCAAGACAAGGTAGATCTCCGCATCTTCCTTGAAACCATCCGAAAGTGTACCGACATTAAGGAGCTTACCCCCGAGATCGTCAACAGACTTATAAAGCGGATTGAGGTTCACAACAGTGAGAAGGTTGACGGAAGAAAGCGTGTTAAGCTCGACGTTTACTTTACGGCAGTAGGTCTTATCGACATTCCCGATGAGAACGAACTCCGTGAAATGATGGAAGAAATCCGTAGATCCGCATAACGACTAAAAAACAAGAATACGGTATATCTCTTGCGAAATATACCGTATTCTTGCAAAACTGTCCTTTAGGGTACGACCCTAAAGTCTGTTCCTTTTTCTCTTTTCAGAACGACCGGATTATCTCAGTCCGCCCACTCTCTGACGGTTTCCATAACCACGATGAAATACACGTTCTCGCGGAAGAAGTCCTCGTTATAGGACTTCTCAAAGTCGGCTCTGGCGAGCTCAACGTCCTCGGCGTATTTCTCATCGGTATCGTATCTGTCCTTCTCAATGCCATTTGATACAAGATAGCTCTCGAACTGCTCGTCGTAGAGCTTCTTTTTCTCCGCCTCAAATCTCTCGGTGTCGGGAAGGAGATTTTCCTCGCGGGCGATATAGTAGAATATCAGCTTTTCAATGACGGCGTTCTCCGCTCTTTCGAGAAGATACGCCTCCCAGTCGGAGCCGGAGGAAAGCTGAAGATAGTCGCACGCCGCCTCGTCCATAGACTTATAATATGAGCCGTACTGAGCGTAGTATGACTCTATCTCGGTGTGATAATTGAGGTAGAAGGACCTGACGTCCGCCTTGGGAAGCTTCTTAATCTTGACACGGGTGTGTATATGCTCCCAGAACTGGGTGTCCTTCTCCTGCTTGAGCTTCTCGCTTCTGGTATATTCGAGGTCGGCTCTGATTTTCGCGCGGTACTTGTCCGCGAGGCTATCTCCTGCGTAGTCCTCGAGGTCCTCTGCCTTGACCTTGAGCTTCTCGGTGACGAACTCGTCGTTGAACTCAGGGGTCTTATATCTCTGCGAGGTCATAATATAGATGTCAAACTTGACAGGCTTGCCCGCGAGCTCTGCCGCTTGATAGGACTTCGGGAAGGTAACGTCAATGGTGAGGGGGTCGCCCTCGGTGAATTCGATAACGGTATTGACAGTTATACTGCTGAAAATGTCGCTTTGCTTCCTGCCGTCCTCGGTGTATCTGTCAACTGTGTAGCTGCCCTCGATTTTCTTTCCTATATCCTTGCCGACAACGAAATCCTTGAAGCCATCTCCCCACTTCGAGTCCGGATTATCAAGGTCAATAAGCTCAGTCTTGTTCTGAACCACTCCGCCGTCCCAATAGATAGCAGAGTAAGTAACATATACGAATCCGCCCGCCTCAACCTTGCCCTCGGTGCGCTTGGTCATTCTGGCGTAGTCCTTCGAGTTCTTGCCGATAAGCGCCATCTCAAAGCCGGGTATCATTCCGCCCGAGCCGATGCCGAGCGAGGTGGAGGTCTTTTCTGCGAAGTTACATCCGCCCTGGAAGGCGAGCTTCTCGCCGTTTTCTCCAAGAGTATAGCCGTAGTAGTAGATGTTGGCAGTGTCGCCCGCGAGGATATCTATATCCTTCTGGTTGTTCTTGTTTTCGCCATCCTCTCTGTGCTTATAGATAAGCTTCAGAACCTCGTTTTCAACCGTAGCGTCGGTTATATCGTCGAGAGACGAGGTGAAGGGAAAGCTCTTGTAGTCCTCGCTCGAGAGGGTGATATACTTGTCCAGCCTGTCCTCAAGATAGTTGGTATTTCTCTTGTTGACCGCGGAGATGATGCCTGCCACGATGCCCGCGATAATTCCCGCTAGCGCTATCGTGGCGAAAACTATCAGAAATATTCTTGTTGCCTTGTCGCCGCGAGCGGTCTTAGCCCTCGCCGCGCTGTTTTTATTCGTTCCCATAGGAACCTCCTCTAAAACGGCGCCGTATCCTGAAATGAATCCGCGAATGCGGTAGCAAGCCTGTCGCATCTCTCGTTGTAGATGTGACCGTTATGCCCCTTCACCCAGATAAATTCGACGTTATGTATTCTTGTCAGGTCGTATAGCCTCGCCCAGAGGTCGGGATTTTTCAGCTCGTCCTTTCCTCTACGCCAGCCATTGTCACGCCAGGAGTAGACCCAGCCCTCGTTAAAGGCGTCACACATATATTTTGAGTCGGAATACAGAGATACGACGCAGGGCTCCTTCAGGGCAGACAGCCCCTCGATAGCCGCCGTGAGCTCCATACGGTTGTTGGTGGTTTCCCTCTCGCCGCCCGACATCTCCTTCTCGTATCTTCCATACACGAGAATCGCTCCCCAGCCTCCGGGACCGGGATTGCCGCGGCAGGCGCCGTCGGTGTATAAGCATACCTCTTTCATATTTTCCCTCTCACAGACAGGGGGCTGTTACCTCAACAGCACAGCCCCCAAAAAGTCAATTATTATTAAGGAACGGAATATCAGTTGTTGCCACCCTCGGTGGTTCCTTCGTTCTCGCCACCCTCGGTGGTTCCGCCCTCAGTAGAGGTTTCCTCGTCCTTTTCCTCCTCAGGCTTGAAGGTATAGCTGAGTCTGACGTACTGTACCTTGTTCTTGCCGAACTCGGTATCCTCAACGTAGTCGTCCTCCTCCTTCTCCTCGAGGATATGGTTCATAACGTTATCGAGCTGCATAGCGTGAAGGAGGTCAGACTCCTCGATGCCCATATAGATAACGTAGATATTGTTCTTGACAGACTTCTTCTGCTCCTTGGTCAGAGCAACCTCATCGCCAAAGTAATCAGCGAGGGTATACACGAGAATAAGCTCGCGTACTGCCTCCTCTGCCTGCTCGGTCATCTTAGCCTTGCACTCATCCTTGGTAGCGGTGGTGGGAAGCTCGAGAGCAACTCTCAGATATGCGTCGTAGTTGCCCTTGTACACAGAGTAGTTCTTCTGAGTAGAGGTACTGCCTGTGGTGGTGGAGCCTGTGGGCTTATAGGTGCCCTGATAGAAGTCATACTTATGAACGTTCTCTATGCGCTCGTAAGCCTCCTTGACTGCGCTTCTCGGAAGCTTGCCGGTGTAGGTGATATACTTCTCTGCAAGCTCAAAAACAGCCTTGGCAAGGTTTTCCTTAATCTCGCTCTTGTAGCCTGCCTCGAGGTTGTCATATACAGCCTCCTTGTACTCGTCAACGAGCACCTCGCCTACGGTCTTCTCTCCGTTGGTGGCCGCCTTGACGGATACCACGAGCTCGTCAACCTTCTTCTGCTTATTAGCGACCTTTTCCTTAGCGAGAGTAACGGCATCCTTCTTCTCCTCGGTAGTGCCTTCACCCTCGGTAGTGCCTTCGCCCTCGGTGGTGCCTTCAGCGTCCTGCGCCTTGGGGGTGGACTCCTCGGTCTTCTCAGCCTCCTCCTCAGCCGCCTTGTCCTCTGCCTTCTTCAGCTCGGACTCTGCATTGGCAAGCTCGTTGTAAGCGGTGATGAGCTTCTCAACAAGAACCTTGATAGTAGCGTCACCAAGCTTGTACTCCTCGCTCGAGAAAATCTCAAGAGAGCCCTTCTCGCTGTCCTCAACCGAGCCGTCAGCGTCGGTATCGGTGCCAAGAAGCTTCTTGAGTATAACGTCAGCATCGAGCTTATCCTCATCGGTAACGTCTACGTAGAACATGGGATAGATGTGGTAGGTAAGCTCAGCGTCCTTGAGGTCAACGCTGTTGCCCTCGACGTCGGTAACGGTCTTGGTAACGGTGTAGGTCTTGTCCTTAACGGTACCAATCTCAGCTCCGTCCTTCTCAATGAACCAATGGAGCTTGATGCCGGTGTAGGAAACCTCAACGTCCTCGCCGTCGATATTTTCAGTAACCTTGTAGTCCTTAACGGTGCCGACCTCCTGTCCTACGAGCATCTCGAGGAAGCTCTTCTTGGTCTCGGGAACCTCGGGAGTCTCGGTGCTGCCCTCGCCCTCGGTAGTGCCTTCGCCCTCGGTGGTCTCACCCTCGGCTACGGTCTCTGTACCCTCGTTCTCCTCGGGAGCGGGGAGGGTAGGAAGGGTTGCTGTGCCGTAGTTAACGGTAACCTTCACTTCCTTGAGCTTGGGATTTCCGTCGGAGTCAAGGACGGGATTTCCCTCGGAGTCAACGTCAGCAACGGAGTATGTCTTGGTGTAGGAGAGATAAACCTTAGCTCCCTCCTTGGCAGTTCCGTCTACGGTAGCCTCATAGATATAGTCCTTGATATCCTTACCGGAAAGAAGCTCCTCAACGAGCTTCGCAAGTCCCTCGGTGTCAGCAAGTCCGAGCTGAACGGAGGAGGGCTTGGAGGGGTTCATCGCATCGGTAAGAAGGGTGTGCTCCTTATCCTTTATCGTAGCGGTAACGTAGTAGCCGTAGTAGATAGCGTCATACTTGGTAGCTACGCCCTCGAAAATCTTATCGTCAGTGCCCTTATCGGTTGCAAGCGCGGAGAAAATGGTGTCAGCCACCTGTATCCATCTCGCATCCTCGTCGGTGCCAAACTCGCCGTTCTCAATAACGAGCGAGAGAAGCGCCTTTTCAAACTCGGTTGCGTTGAAGCTTGCGTACTTCGTCAGGTTCTTCTTCTCATAGTTGAACGAGCAGCTACAAAGAGTAAGAAGCAACATAACGACGACAAGAATTAAGCTGATAATTCTCTTTTTCATTGTGTAGTCCTCTTGATATATATTTTATTTTATTACACTAGAATATAGACGTGCATTATATTGTAACACATAATTTTAAAAAATGCAAATGTTTTTTTGTTTTTTTTGATATTATTTTAAAATTGTTGCATTTGGTCGTTTTTTTCACCCCGAAAGCGCGTCCGACTGTTGTAATTAACCAATCGGCAGGCGTTTTATTCCAGAGGTGAGAGATATCCGCCGTCCATATTCAGAAATTCGCCGTTAAGAATACCCACTACGCTCATCACAATATTTTCAAAGGCGTAGTTGGAAATGGAAAAGTCACATACCTTCTCGCCGACGGGTACGCCCTGCGAGTTGGTTCTGTAGCCGACAACCAGCACTCTGACTCCGTCGATATAGTAGAAGTCAAAGGCGCGAAAGCCCGCTACGACCGTTCCGTCGTCCTCAACCACCTGGATTCGCATACCCATCAGCTTTTCGCGCGACATAGCCAGGGCTCTCTCCTCCTCTGTGATGAGGCGGTCGTTGTAGTAGGTTGTCAGTATTTTGTTGAACAGGTTCTTGTACTGAACCACGCCCTGCGTGTCGACAGAGCCGGGGTACAGATATTCCTCGCCGCCGTTGTGAAGCTCGTTGTATATAGCCGAAACGTTCAGCGAAGACACGCCCTTTTCTCTTTTTATCCTCTCGTACTCTGTTTCCATCGAGCCCTCGGAGGACTTGATATTGATATAGTATCTGCTCACGGGTCTTGAGCCCTCGAACTCAACCGACGAGCCCTTGTACTGACCGTTCTCTATCTGTCCGACGTACCAGGTTTCCTCGGTCATACCGAAGCTGTACGTGCCGTAGTAGTCCTCAAGATTGAGGTCGAAGACTACCTCCTTGGCGTTGGAGATAGACATGAACATGAAATTCTTTCTGGCGTACAGCTCCTGGAAGCTGTAATTTAAGAAGCTGAAATCCGAGGCGGGCACTCTCGCCACGACGTCGTACATATCCGAGCCGACGTAGCGATAGCCGTTCTCCTCCTCGCTGATATATAGAGTGAAGCCAAGCGTGTCGTACCAGCCGTAGCTGATGGGCGCGTCAGGGTCGGGGGTGGTCGTCTGGTCGACGTCGTCCCTGTCGTATATTCCTCTTGGCAGCTCGAAGTACACCGTGTAGGAATACAGACCGTATTTTCTCATATTCTCGTGCGTCAGTCCCACGGCTACCGCCTCTCCGACGTAGCCGCCCGCGGTGCTGACGTTCTCGCCGCCGAAGCCGCCGAGCTTATTGACCACGTTCTTGCAGGCGGTGACGTCCAGACCGTATATGGTCATGTGCTCGTAGCCCGCGTGCTCGTCCATAGTGTTTTCATAGTCGCTCTCGGCGAAGAAGGGGTCCTTGTCGCTCGGGTTGGCAAGGTAGCGGAAGGAAACGACGAGCTCGCGGGTGATGAACTCCTCTATCTCGTCCACTCTGTACTCGGCGAAGCCCTGCATAAGCTCGTAGTGATAGCTCATATCGTACAGCTTTATATTCTGCCCGTCGCCAAGCTTCTTTCCGACTATGGCGTCCTTAAGCTCTCTCCATCTCTGGTTATCGGTGGCGCTCTTGAGGTCGACAGTGATGCTTCTGTCCCGCGACTTGACACCGTTAATCATCTCGTAGTAGACGAAGGTGACGAAGGAGTCCTCGCCAACCTCGCCGAGAAGCTCGCCCGTCTGGCTGTATATAGCGGTTATCGAGGTGATATGGAGGCTCTCGCTGGCGCGGACGGAGTTTTCCTCGGTGTAGACCACCTCGAACTCAACGGGGCTGTCCGCCTCGCCGACACCGATAGCGCGAAGCTCGTCGGCAACACCCGGAGGAAGCAGGGGCGAGGTGAGGTCGAGCACCGCGTGCTGTACTCCTTCCTGCGCCTGTCCGTCTATCGAAAGTGTGTAGGTTATCTTGATAAGGTCATATTCAACCGACTCTCCGACGGGTAGCGAGCGAAGCTCCTCTGTATCGGTGATAACCGACTCGACAGCCGTAACTCTGTATGAGTAGGTTGAGCTACCGTCGGTGAATTTTATAAGATGCGAGCTGGCAGAGCCAATCTCGTCAAGAAGCGTGAGGTACAGGGGCGTGTCAAGCCTTCCGACAGGCCTGCCCACCAGCATCTTCTCAAATCTCGAATAGTCAGAGTGCGCCTTCAGCTCGTCGGGGTTAAAGGTCAGGAGCAGTCTTTCAGACACAGAATAGCCTCCGTTTTCGGTAGCTCCAGGGATTACCTCCACGCCGTGCGCTATGACTGTCGCGCCCGAGGTAACCCTCTCGCCCTCCTGCTTGTGCTCCTCGCCCACCCACTGAAGAAAGTCGGTGGTGAGCATAGGCTCGAGGACTCCGTCGTTTCCGTACGCCTCGGCTATAATTCTGCCGTTGATGAACTCCTCAGCGCCCTTCAGGGCGTACTCGAAGTAGTTGCTGTTGGTATAATATACGAAATCTCTGCCGTCGACCATAAAATAAAAGCCGCTTCCCGACAGAGCTCTCGCTCCGATAGTGACGATATGTCCGCCTATCTCGTCCTTGCCCTTCTCGTAGGTGAAGCTGACGCTAGAGGCGCTCTTCGAATCAAGCCCGAAGCGCTCGAGCATCTCTTCTCTTTCGGTCGCATCCTCCGGAAGAGGAATTTTCTCATTGAAATAGGGAGTGCCGATAGCAGAGCACAGATATGTCAGAAGATATATTCTTCCATAGCCGTCGTTAGCCTCCATAGCGTAGAGCGACGCGTAGTCAAAATCTCCCTCAGCGCCGCTTATGCCGGGCATATACTGCACCATCTTCTCCTCGGTGCCGTCAAGCGAATAGGAGAGAATAAAGGTTCCATTGACGCTGGCAAGGTCGAAAAGGCGGAGCTTTCCGTCCTTATCCCTGTTTCTTATTCGGATATAGTCTATATCTCCCTCCTCGAGTCTGGCGTATGCCAGGGGCATATTGAGGTATACCGACTCGCCGAGCGCGGTATCCACCTCGGGAAGAGTGGCAGCTGTGCCGCCGCCTACCTCGTCCTTATCGGTGAGAGTGACGAGAAGATACACACCCGTGATAACCAGAAGCGTCACGAAGAGGACTATAAGACGAAGGAGATTTTTATTTATTTTTCTTTTTTCAACCTGTTTCATAGAATCTCCTTACAAGAATCTTCTCTTGATGAAGGTCACAGCGCCCACGACCAGAGCCGCGACGGGAATGAGCGCTATAACCGTGGTGTACGCACCTATCGCTCCCCCGCTTATTCCGTCGTAGACGGTGGATTTGCCGTTCTGGATAAGAGTTCTGTCCGAGTCGGACAGGGTGGTTACCGTGAGGATTTTTCCACCGCGGTTCTTCGAGTTGCCCGAGAGGCCGCCGAGGTCAATATCCGCATATCTGTCCGTACGCGAGATATTTCTGAAAACCGACAGAAGAATATCGTAGTTGGCGTAGGACGAGTTACCTAAAATCTCATTTGAATAAAAGCTCTCGGACGCTGTGGCGAATATATATGCGTACGAGGTCTCGCCCGTGTAGCTGTCAAGCTTGGTACGCGCGGAGATTGCCGCCAGAGCCTTCGCCGAGGGAGAGGACTCAAGCGCGTTTTCCGCAGTATAAGCCGTCGCGGTATCGTACGAGCAGATGAAGTGCGCGTAGGTTCTGTTGGTGTTGTCGTAGCCCGACTCGTGCCTCGACGTACCGTCGCCAAAGGCACAAAAGAGGTATCCCGTGTCGGAAAAAACCATCTTGGGAGCCGAGGCGAGTCCCACGAAATCTCCGTAGAAGGTATATCCGAAGTTCTCCTCCGAGCTGTCGTACTCGGCCGCGAAGGTCTTTCCGTCCGAGCTCTCAAGGTCCAGCTCGTTCTCCTCGTCGACGACGTAGGAGGGGCTGAAGGCTATTCCCCAATCCTCAAGGAAGGCCTCAAGAACGGGAAGCGGCTCGGTATCGTAGGGCTTATTGACTATAATTGTTCCCCCGCCCTCGATAAGATATCTGTCAAGCTTCTCGGTGGGAGAAACGTAGCTTATGCTGTTAAAGCTGCTCTCGTCGGGCGAGAAATCCTCGGTGGGACGGTTGATGACGAGCATAGCGCAGTCCTCGGGAATTTTCACAAGCTCCTCAAGCGACGCAGTCCTTATCTCGAAGCCGCACTCTGTGAGCAGGTCGGCGAGGGCGGCGTTTTCAACACTCATCTCGCTGTCGGGATTTTTCGGGTCGTAGTAGCTCTCGCCGTGGTCGGTGAGAAAGTACGCCTTGGGCTGACTGATGGCGGTCAGGGACGCTATCGCCGTGGCAAGCTTATATTCGCCGTTGAAGGAGTAGAAGACACCGTTCGACTGCGTCCAGAAGGCGTTGGCGTTGATAACCCTGTACTTTCCGCCGTAGGAGATGATAACGTCGTTATATTTTATCTCGCTGCGCGAGGTGGTCTTATAAGCCGACACGGCTGTGGGGTTGTACCTGATATTGTAGGTCTTAACCTCGAAGTTGTCATACTCAAGCTGCATCGCCATCGCCATATAATACACTATTCGCGTGGCGGTCGCCGAAACGAGCACGTCGGGGTCCGAGCAGAAGGTGACCGTTATCCCCTCCCCCTCTGGCAAGTCCATCAGCTCGTCACAGCTCTCAACCATTCTGTCGGAGAGCGAGTAGAGTCCCTCTCGCGTCAGGTCAAGAAAGAGCATACCTCTTCCACCGAAATAGGTGAGAAGAAGATTTATACCCAGCAGCAGAACGAGGCCGACCGCGGTTATAACGGTATATATTTTAGTTCGGGAGCTTTTCCCCCTGAATAAGCTTTTTCTCATTTTATCTGTTCTTTCTTTTGATTATAACGACAGCTCCGACTACGGCAAGCGCTGTGGGCACTGCCATAATTATAGCTGTGAATAGCCTCGCTGTGCCGAGAGTGAAGTCACGCAGGGCCGTTGACTCGTAGAGCACGGTGTGCGCTCCGATGGGTGTCGAGCTGCCGCCGAAGAGCTCGCTCATAGCAGATATGATAAAGCCCTTGTTGATATACACGTCCGAGGTCATAAGCTCTGTGCTGGTGAGCGATACGTTCGGCACCACGATAACTCTGTGGCTGACGCCGTCTATATTGGTTATCTCGTTGTAGCCGACTATGGCGTAGGAGCCCTCGGTGTCGCTTATCTCGCCGCCTCTGACGGTGACCGAGTTGGGGCTTGACTGAAGCAGCGGAACAGCCCCCTGTGAGAGCTTCAGCGCCGCCGCGCTTTCCACGGCTACTCTGCCCTCGGTATATTTTTCAATGAGAGCGAAGATGCCCTTGCTCACCTCGTTGTCCGCGGGTGTGGCGACGAAGCTGTAGCCGTCGGGCGGTATTCCGTTTCTGTCGTCGCGGACTATGTCGCGAGCTATCGCTCCCGACTCAACGGCTCCGCCCGAGAGCTCGAAGCCCTTGGTGGCAAGATAGTCCTCGAGGTTCGGAAGTCTTTTCACCACGGGGTCAAGCGCAACGTACAGATTTCCGCCCCTCTGCATATATTTCTCGAGCCTGTCAAGCTCTGCGGTAGCTCCAGCCGAGCGCTCGAAGTCTGTCGTGGGATTGGATATCACCACCAGCGCCGCGTCCTCGGGAATCTCCTCGCGGCGAAGATTTATAGTATCAACGTAGAAGCCCGAGCACACCAGAGCGGAGTTTAGCGAAATGTCCGCCCTCTCGCCGTGGTTCTCGGTGAAATATACGGTCTTGTGCTCCGCCTCGGTCACCCAGCATATCATAGACGCCAGGACCTCCTCGCCGTTATAGGCGTATGCCTCGCCGGTCGAGGTGAGGGTGAAGAAGTCGGAAAATCCGACCGAGCTCATAGTGTCGGTGA
The DNA here is from genome assembly GCA_017467165.1 of Clostridia bacterium. Classification (GTDB taxonomy): domain Bacteria; phylum Bacillota; class Clostridia; order Oscillospirales; family CAG-272; genus UBA1740. Next base: position 10,890 of record JAFTST010000046.1, read on the forward strand.
GCACGCGGAAGTTGCCCTCGCACTCAAAGATAACCGAGCTGTCGGTTATAGGTCTTTTTCCGTCCTCCGTGTATTTCGAGAGGTCAACGTACTCTCCGTTTTCGTCGTAGCCGGTGATACAGTTGACGAATCTCACCGACAGAAAATCGGGGTGCCTCTCGGCAAGCGCCATCGCCGTCGCCAAGACGAAGGAGCCCGTGGCGTGCTGCTTCAGCCTGCCCTCGTCCTGACAGAAGGTTATCTCAACCCGTCTGCCGCCCTTCATAGCGCGCTCAAAGTAGAGCCCGCTCGCGTCGGAGATAATATCCCCCTCTCTCTCGGGAGCGTATAGATACAGCTGGTATCTGTCCGTGAGCGCGTATACCAGCGCGTTAAGAGCGATAACCACAGCGACGAGCAGCGCCGTCAGATAAAACGCCACGCCCGACCTGCCGACAAGCCACGCTCTTATCCTTTCTGCTTTCCTTCCCATTCTCTCCTCCGATATCAGTTAAACCTGCGGCGGTCGAAGATGCGGATGGTAAGCCAGATAAATACACCCGCGACCGACAGATAATATATCACCGACGCCAGGTCAAAATATCCGTTGACGAAGGTCTGGAAGCGAGTGAATATAGAAAGCGCGTCGAGAACGAAGCGCAGCCAATAGCTCGAAGGAAGGAGGCTGCTCAGAAGTCCTATGCCAAGGAACACGAGTATTATAGCTATCGTGCCGATAGCGGCGGAGAGCTGGTTCTCCGTGAGCGAGGAAACGAAAAGTCCGATAGCCACGAACACCCCGCCGACGAGCAGAAGCGCCAGCATATTTCCAAGAAGCTCCGCGAGCTTCAGGGGCGCGTAGGGAGCGAGGAAAAGGAAGTACAGAGAGGTCAGAACCGTCGCACCCGCGTATATAACGTATGAGGCGAGGAACTTGCCGAAAACCATAGCGGGTATGGAAATCGGAGCGGTCAGAACGAGCTGCTCCGTCTTCATTTTTCTCTCCTCGCTGAAGGACTTCATAGTCAGAAGCGGAAGCGTCACAGCGGAAAATATCAGCATGAAGGTGAAGTAGGTCGACATATCCGAGGACATACTCATCATAGTCGAAAAGCTGAATATAACTCCCGCTACGGCGAGATATATGACTAAGAACACGTAGCCGATAACTCCGGTGAAGTATCCCTTGATTTCTCTTTTGAATATAGCTGTCATTTTTCTTCTCCTATTATCTTCTGCGACGGCGCTTGGTCTCGGTAACTACTCCGTCAGAGCGGTCAACGAGTCTTATAAATACGGTTTCAAGGTCGGTTCCAACCGCCTCAAGCCCGATAATCGCCCATCCGTTTTTCGAGCAGAGATTGAATATCGCCTTTCTTGAGTCAACTCCCCTCTCGCTCTCGATAACGAAGGCGCGCGAGTCGAGGTCTCTCTCGGCACCTACCTCCACGCTCTTGACTCCGGAGAGCCTCTCAAGCGCTGCGGCAACCTCTCTTTCGGGGCCGCATATCTTGATACGGTAGCGGTAGCCGTCCTCAATGGCGCGGACTATATTGTCCGTTCGCTCGTCGGCTATGATTTTGCCCTTGTTTATAATGATAACCCTCTCGCACACCGCCTGCACCTCTGCGAGAATGTGCGTGGAGAGAATAACCGTGTGTCTTTTCGCCAGGGTTCGAAGCAGGTTTCTCACAGCGAGTATCTGCTTGGGGTCAAGTCCGACGGTTGGCTCGTCGAAGATAACCACCTTGGGGTCGCCTATGAGCGCCTGCGCGATGCCTACTCTCTGCTTGTTTCCCTTCGAGAGATTTTTTATAAGCCTTCCTCTGACCTCGGATATCTTCGTCACCGAGATAATCTCCTCAAGGTGAGCCTCTCTTTCAAGCTCGCAGCCCTTCAGGTCATAGACGAAGTTCAGGTATTCCATAACCGTCATATCGGGATACAGAGGCGGCTGCTCGGGAAGAAAGCCAATCTGCTTTTTCGCCTCGATGGGATTTTCCAGCATATCTATTCCGCCGACCAGAACCTTTCCCGAGGTGGTGGAGAGATAGCCTGTTATTATATTCATAGCGGTGCTCTTTCCCGCGCCGTTGGGGCCGAGAAGTCCGACAATCTCGCCCTCTCCTATTTCAAAGGAAACGTCATTCAGGGCGTAGATAGAGCCAAATCGCTTAGTTAAATTTTCAACCTTAATCATTTCTGTCACTCGTCGGTCACACCGACTCCTTTCGATACTTTTCCTGAGCCTGTCCATTTTTCGTGGCTTTATCGCTATTTCAGTATTTTATCATACAAATATAAATAAATCAACAATTATTCCTTTAATTTTTTAAATATTTTATTAACAACCCCGACAAGAGTCCTTGACAAAAGCGATAAAGGGTGGTACAATTTTGATACGAATTACAAAATCAAAGGAAATTTCCCAAAATGAGCGAAATGACAGAAAAGAAAACGGTATTCTCGGGAGTTCAGCCCTCGGGAAATCTCACCATAGGAAACTACCTCGGCGCTATCAAGAATTTCTCGCGCTTTTCAGAGGAATATAAGACCTTCTACTGCGTCGTTGACCTGCACGCCATCACGGTAAGGCAGGTGCCCGCAGAGCTGCGCCGCAGAACCTACGAAACCCTCGCGCTCTATATGGCGTGCGGACTTGATGCGGACAAAAACACCCTTTTCGTGCAATCGCACGTGCCTCAGCACGCGGAGCTCGGCTGGATTCTTGACTGCTATACTATGTTCGGCGAGCTGTCGAGAATGACGCAGTTCAAGGACAAGAGCGCCAAGCACTCGCAGAATATCAACGCGGGTCTTTTCACCTACCCTGCTCTTATGGCGGCGGATATTCTGCTCTATCAGACCGATATAGTACCCGTCGGCATCGACCAGAAGCAGCACCTTGAGCTCGCTCGCGACGTGGCTATGCGCTTCAACCAGATATACTCCGACACCTTCAGAATCCCCGAGGGATATATCCCCACGGACACGATGAAGATAATGTCGCTCGCGGAGCCCACCGCCAAGATGTCGAAGTCAGACCCCAACCAGAACGCCGTAGTCTATATCCTTGACTCCAAGGACGATATTATGAGAAAGTTCAAGAGAGCCGTCACCGACTCCGACTCGGTGGTACGCTACTCCGAGGACAAGCCCGGCGTGTCCAACCTTATGACGATATACCGCGCCTTCACAGGAAAGAGCCTCGATGAGATTGAGAGGGAGTTCGACGGACGCGGCTACGGAGAATTCAAGCTCGCCGTAGGCGAGGCGTGCGCCGACGGACTTGCTCCCGTGAGAGCTGAATTCGACAGGCTTATCGCCGACAAGGCATACCTTGAGGCAGTGATGAAGAAGGGCGCTGAGGACGCATACCACACCGCCAGAAAAACTATGTCCAAGGTCCGCAGAAAGATAGGATTCGTCGGCTAAAGTAAATATATATTTACCTTTCGGCAGAAAACGGCTCGCGCAACCAAAAAAACGCGCCGCGGAAAATCCGCGACGCGCACAGTCAATATCAGATTATTTTAACCCGATGGTGAAGGCAGGAGAGAAAAGCTCTCCTGCCTTCTTTTCATTTAGCCCTTCCTGTCAATCCCAAAAGCCCTGGCAAGAAGTCTCGCGAGAAGCCTCGGGGAGCGAATAACTACTATTTTCATATTTCAACCAACCAGAATAAGTATGAGAAAGCTTTTCCCGATGAAAAACGTCCTCTGTCTGTATTGTATTCGGTTACCTGGGTTTTAGTGCATAGAAAGATATATGAGAAGCACCGAAATATCCGCAGGGCTGACGCCGCTGATTCTCGACGCCTGTCCGATGCTTCTTGGGCGGATTTTCCCGAGCTTTTCGACTGCCTCAAGGCGAAGCCCTGTTATCCGGGTGTAGTCTATATCCTCGGGTATGAGCCGCATCTCGAGCTTTTTCTGTCTTTCGACCTCCAGTCTTTCTCTTTTTATATAGCCCTCGTATTTTATATTTATCTCTGAGCTGAGGCGCACTCCGCGCGGAAGCTCCACTCTTTTCTCGTCTATTTCAGCGAGCATATCATAGCTCAGCTCGGGACGGCGAAGAAGCTCCGAGAGCCTTATTCCCGTGGTGACGGGTGATGAGCCGTGCCTTGTGAGAAAATCGTTGACCTTCTGTGTCGGGGGTATAACCGTGTCGCATATTCTCTTGCACTCGCCCTCGACAGCAGCCATCTTTTCGAGGAATTTCGCATACCTTTCCTCCGAGATAAGCCCTACCTCTTTTCCTATCGGAGTGAGCCTCGCGTCCGCGTTATCCTGGCGGAGCAGAAGCCTGTACTCGCTACGAGAGGTCATCATTCTGTACGGCTCGTCCGTGCCCCTGGTAACCAGGTCGTCAATCAGCGTGCCGATATAGGAGCTGTCACGGCTGAGCACCATCGGCTCTCTTCCGAGTGTAGCGAGCGCGGCGTTGATTCCCGCGACGAGTCCCTGCGCCGCCGCCTCCTCGTAGCCCGAGGTACCGTTGAACTGTCCGGCGCCGTATAGCCCCTTGATTTTCTTGAACTCCAGCGTGGGAAGAAGCTCCGTCGGGTCAACACAGTCATACTCGATAGCGTAGGCGTATCTCATTATCTCGGCGTCCTCGAAGCCGGGGAGCGAGCGGAGCATCTCATACTGCACGTCTGTGGGCATAGAGGTTGAAAAGCCCTGGATGTACAGCTCATCGGTATCAAGACCGCAGGGCTCGACGAACAGCTGATGCCTGGGCTTGTCCGAAAAGCGCATAATTTTGGTTTCAATAGACGGACAGTATCTTGGCCCTGTGCCCGTGATGCTTCCCGAGTACATAGCGCTCCTCGAGAGGTTATCAAGAATAATCCTATGGGTATTCTCATTGGTATATACTATATGACAGCAGGCTCTGTTGACCTCGTCTGCCGTCTTATACTCCGTGAGAGCAGAAAAGGGTATCGGCGAGTCCTCGCCCCGCTGCTCCTCGAGCATATCGAGCCGCACCGACCTGCGATGCACCCTCGCGGGCGTACCCGTCTTGAAGCGTCTGAGAGGTATTCCAAGGGAGCGAAGCGACTCCGAGAGTCCCCTCGCCGCGCACATTCCGTCAGGGCCTGCGGAAAATACCTTATCCCCGACGAAAATCTCGCTCTCAAGAAACGTGCCCGCCGCTATAACGGCTCTGTCGCACTCCCATATCTCACCGAGCGAGGTGACAACGCCCCGCACTCTGAGCTCTCCGTCACAATCCTCCGTGAGAAGCTCGGTAACCTCGCTCTGCACGAGCCTGAGATTTTCCTCGCCCTCCAGAGTTTTTTTCATAATTTTCTTGTACAGCTCTCTGTCAGCCTGCACTCGCTTTGAGTGCACCGCCGCGCCCTTTCCGAGATTCAGAGTGCGGGACTGTATGGTAGCCATATCCGCGCATCTGCCCATCTCGCCGCCGAGCGCGTCTATCTCAAAGACAAGATGACCCTTCGCCGTTCCGCCGACGGACGGGTTGCAGGGCATATTTCCCACCGCGTCAAGATTGGTGGTGAAAAGAACTGTATCTAACCCCATTCTCGCCGCCGCGAGCGCCGCCTCAATTCCTGCGTGTCCCGCGCCGATAACAACGAGCTGGCATTTTTCCCGTTTCATTGGCTACCTCCCTTCTATTTGTAAGCTAAAGTTGACATTTTTAAAATAATTTCGCACGCCCGCCGCTATTTGATATGCGAGCGCTCGATACGGACGACCCTTAGCTTCGTCAGGTCATAGTCAAAGAGCACGCAGTCTGCACAAGGCTTTCCCTCTGCCGCCTCGAGCCTCAGGGGCAGGCGGCTTTTCATTCTCGCCACAACGCTCTCGGGGCTCATACCGAGTATTCCGTCCGACTCTCCGCACATTCCGACGTCGGTGACGTATCCTGTGCCGAGGGGCAGTATCTGCATATCCGCCGTCGGAACGTGGGTATGCGTGCCGAAAATAACCGCTATTTTTCCATCGTAGGCGTGCGCTATGGCAAGCTTTTCTCCCGTTGCCTCGGCGTGTATATCCATTATGGCGAAATCATATTTTCCCGCTTCCCTTTCAAGAAGCCTGTCGATAGCGCCAAAGGGTGAATCGAGCGTCGGCTCGATATGAACCGTACCCATCACCGAGATAACCATCACCCTGTACCCGCCTATATCAATAACACAGTAGCCGCTGCCCGGAGCATCGGGAAAGTTGATAGGCCTTAACATCCTCGGCTCGTCGTCGATATAGCTCCAGACCGCCCTGTTTCTCAGCGTGTGATTTCCGCCCGTGAGAACGTCAGCGCCCGCAGAAAACAGCGCCTCCGCCGCCTCGGGTGATGCGCCCGTGATAAATCCTGCGTTCTCCGCGTTGACTATACAAAGGTCTACCCCCTTCGCTCTTCTGAAGCTCCAGAGCTTTTCTCTGAGGAGCTTGACTCCGCCCGCGCCCGTCACGTCGCCTATGGCAAGTATTCTCATTTTCTTCTCTTTTCTATCCGCCTAACCGGGCGGTTGGTTTTCTTTTAAAGAAGCGTTCCTTCCTATCTAATTATACATTAAGTAACTCTATATTTCAAGCATATAAATACATATTTATTAACCTTAGTCAGCTTTATATACAGTTTTCTGTGTTTCGCGCGAGCACGAAAAAAGAGCGACCGAAATCGCTCTGTTTTCAATAGCCGTACAAGCCGCAGTCCAAGGTCATTTTCCACCCACAGCAGGGGGAAGGATTTCTCGGGTGCGCTCGGTATTATTTCGCGTAGTCAATATAGCGCGACTCTCTTATCACGCTGACCTTAATCTGACCGGGATAATCAAGCTCTCCCTCGATTTTCTTGGCGATATCGCGAGCGAGAATTTTCATCTTGTCGTCGTCGACGAGCTCGGGCTTGACGAGAATTCTGACCTCACGGCCCGCCTGGATAGCGAAGGTCTTCTCTACTCCCTCGAAGTCGCCTGCGACCTCCTCGAGCTTCTGCAGACGCTTGATATAGTTCTCAACGTCCTCGCGTCTTGCTCCGGGACGAGCCGCGCTGATAGCGTCAGCCGCCTGAATTATGAAGTCAAGCGCGCATACCGACTCAACGTCGTTGTGGTGCGCGGAGATAGCGTGGATAATATCCTTGTTTTCTCTGTACTTGGTAGCGATATCAACGCCAAGCTGAACGTGCGAGCCCTCGACCTCGGCGGTAACAGCCTTACCGATATCGTGGAGCAGACCCGCTCTGCGAGCCATAGTAACGTCAACGCCCATCTCGTCGGCGATAACGCCTGCGAGCATCGAAACCTCGATAGAGTGGCGAAGGGCGTTCTGTCCGTAGGACGTACGGAACTTCATTCTGCCGAGCAGCTTGATAAGCTCGGGGTGCAGTCCGTGCACGCCTGTTTCGAAGACAGCCTTTTCTCCCGCCTGCTTGATAGCGCCGTCAACCTCGCGGCGAGCCTTTTCAACCATCTCCTCGATTCTCGCGGGATGGATTCTGCCGTCGCTGACGAGCTTTTCAAGAGCGATTCTGGCAATCTCGCGACGAACGGGGTCAAAGCCGGATATAGTGATAACATCCGGAGTATCGTCGATGATAAGGTCGACTCCGGTAAGCTGCTCAATGGTGCGGATATTTCTACCCTCACGGCCGATAATTCTACCCTTCATCTCGTCGCCGGGAATCTGCACGGTAGAAATGGAAATCTCGCTGACGTGGTCTGCGGCGCAGCGCTGAATAGCAAGCGAAAGAATATCCCTCGCTCTCATATCCGACTCGTCCTTGAGTCTTTCCTCATACTCGGCAATCTTCATAGCAGTTTCGTGAGAGAGCTCGCTGTCGAGCCTGCCGAGAAGCTCTGCCTTAGCCTCGTCGCGAGTCATCTGCGCGATTTTCTCGAGCATCGCGAGCTGTCCGTCAAGAGTGGACTGTACCTCGGAGCGAAGCTTGTCTACCGCGGTATGCTTGTCTGCAAGCGCCTGCTCCTTTCTCTCGATAGCCTCGAGCTTAGCATCAAGGGATTCCTCCTTCTGAGTCACCCTTCTTTCAAGTCTTGATACCTCCTTGCGACGCTCCTTGACGTCGAAGTCAGCCTCCTTCTTAAGCTGAAAAATCTCCTCCTTAGCAGAAATGATAGCTTCTTTTTTCGCGCTCTCAGCGGACTTGATAGCGTCCTCAACGATGCGCTTCGCCTGCTCGTTAGCCGAGCCAATCTTCTTTTCAGACAGAGACTTATGAGCTATAACGCCAAGTACAGCACCTGCAACAGCAGTCGCGGCCATACCGACGATTGCAATCCAAAGATCCAAAATACACCTCCTGGCAAGTCACGCCCCGCGTGACCTGAAAATAGAAAAAATAGAATTGTACAATCTGATATTTATAAGTGAAAACTCACTCAAAGACAAATTTATACGAATATATTATATATTATTTTTTCACCAAAGTCAAGAGCAATTTATCCGTCTGCAGGCGAGTGTGTAGAAAAACACTCCTTTGATGGTAATTTTTCTCAAAATTTTAGCACTTTCGCCCTCAGTCTGCAAAATGTTAACAGAATGTTCACATAATTTTGCCTATGAAGTATTGACACGGGGGTAAAAATAGGTTATATTAGTGGCGCAGCAGTTAGCACTCTCGGCTAACAAGTGCTAAAATGATAGAAAGGACTCGCGAATATGGGAGAATTAAGACTGACACCCAGAAAGATACAGATACTGAAGGCGATAGTTGAAGCCCATATTGCAACGGGCGAGCCCGTGGGCTCAAGATACCTGTCGGAATACGCGGGCATCACCTGCTCCTCGGCAACTATACGAAACGAGATGGCAGATCTTGAGGCTATGGGATATCTCACACAGCCGCACACCTCTGCGGGAAGAATACCGACAGAGCTCGGCTACCGACTGTACGTTGAGGCGCTTATCCATCAGTACAGCATAACCAAAGCGGAGATACAGGAAATCAACGAGCAGCTTCACTACAAGCTCTCGGAGATGGGAGAAATCCTCTCGGAGATTTCAAGAATTGCCGCTCAGGGAACGAATTACACAGGACTTGCGCTCCGCACGGGAGCATCGAGGGCGACCGTCAACAGATTCATGAGCGTGTACCTCAGTCCCCGCGACTTCATGCTGGTCATGTCCTTCAAGGGAGATACGGTGAAGTCAAAGACTGTTCACCTCTCCTTCGCTATCACAGAGCACACCCTCTCAAGATTCACCGATGCTCTCAACCTCTACCTCACAGGACTTTCGGTTGAGGAAATAACGATTCCCCTGATTGTCAGGATTGAATCGCTGATGGGTACTGCGGGAGCTATGGTACACCCCGCTGTGAAGGTGATATACGAGGCTATGAGCGAGCTCGACGAGGCGGACGTGAGGCTTGACGGCATCACCAAGCTGCTCCAATATCCCGAATATTCCGAGGACGTGTCGCGCTTCCGCGGTCTGCTCGGAGTCCTTGAGGAAAAGACGAGGCTGGTCGACGTTATCACAAGACAGAGCGAGGCGAGCGACGGAATACACGTCTATATCGGCGCGGAGGACAGCTCCGACGCGATGTCCAACACCGCGGTTATCTTCAAGAACGTCACCGTCGGCAACAGCCAGTTCGCCGTCGGAGTTATAGGACCCAAGAGAATGGACTACTCCAGGGTCATATCGATGATTAACAAGCTGGCGTACGGAATTGACAGACTTCTTGGCGACGAGGGCGCTCTGCCCCCGGGCGACGACGAATGAGAAAGGGAATATAATAATGGAAGAAAACAAGCTGAACACAGAGGACACAGGGAACGAGACTCCCACGCAGGACGATACAACGTCCACGGTCGAAAACGCAGAGCTCGAGGCAACCAAGGTGGAGCTCGAAGCAACCAAAGCAGAGCTTGAGGCAGCCCGCGCCGCTCTCAAGGACAAGGACGACAAATATCTGAGAATGGCGGCAGAGTACGATAACTTCCGCCGCAGGTCCCGCGAGGAAAAGGAAGCGACCTACGGCTCGGCGCTCGCCGACACGGTCAAGGAAATACTGCCCATCATAGACAATCTCGAAAGAGCATCCTCCTATGAGGACGGCGAGAAGGTCAGGGCGGGACTCGTGATGCTTAACACCACCGTATCCCAGGCTCTCGGAAAGCTCGGAGTCGAGGCGTTCGGCGAGGTGGGCGAGGCATTCGACCCAAATCTGCACAACGCGGTTCTGCACGAGGAGGACGACTCGGACAGAGAGGGAATCATCACCGAGGTGTTCCAGCGCGGATACAGAAAGGGTAACAGGATTATCCGCTTCGCTATGGTCAAGACGGTAAATTGACATAGCGGTCAAAATTTATAGGTTAATGAATAAAAAATATATATAACCCAAAAGGAGAAAATGAAAATGGGAAAAATTATCGGCATTGATTTAGGTACCACCAATTCCTGCGTGGCAGTTTTCGAGGGCGGCGAGCCCATAGTTATCACCAACCCCGAGGGCGCGAGAACCACCCCCTCCGTAGTAGCCTTCACCAAGACGGGCGAAAGACTCGTAGGTCAGGTAGCAAAGCGTCAGGCGGTTTCCAACCCCGAAAGAACTATAATGTCCATCAAGAGAGATATGGGTACCGACCGTAGAGTCCGCATCGACGACC
>JAFTST010000047.1 GCA_017467165.1 Clostridia bacterium
GCATCTGCACCGAACTTTTCGATTATTTCAAGGGGGTCGATGCCGTTACCCAGGGATTTGGACATCTTTCTTCCCTGAGCATCCCTTACGAGACCGTGGATAAATACGGTGGAGAAGGGCTTTTCTTGCATATGCTCAAGTCCGGAGAATATCATTCTTGATACCCAGAAGGTGATGATGTCGTAGCCGGTAACAAGAACGTTGGTGGGATAGAATCTCTTGAGGTCCTCGGTGTTTTCGGGCCAACCCATAACGGAGAAGGGCCAGAGGGCAGAAGAGAACCAGGTATCAAGCACGTCCTCGTCCTGGTGAACGGGAGCTCCGCACTTGGGACATACGGTTATATCTTCTTTTGAAACTGTCATTTCACCGCAGGCATCGCAGTAGAATGCGGGAATACGGTGTCCCCACCAAAGCTGACGGGAAATACACCAGTCAGGATGTTATTCATCCAGTTATAATAGTTCTTGGAGAATCTGTCGGGAATAAACTTGATGGAGCCGTTGTCAACAGCCTCGATAGCGGGCTCAGCCAAGGGCTTCATTTTTACGAACCACTGGTCGGAGGTAAGGGGTTCAACAGTGGTTCCGCAACGGTAGCATACGCCTACGTTGTGGTCGTGGGGAACGGTCTTGACAAGATAGCCTTCCGCTTCAAGGTCGGCAACCAATGCCTTGCGGCATTCGTATCTGTCCATACCTTCGTATTTGCCCGCATTTGCATTCATTGTAGCATCGTCGTTCATAACCTTGATCTGCTCGAGGTCGTGGCGCTGTCCTACGAGGAAGTCGTTGGGGTCGTGGGCGGGGGTTATCTTGACACAGCCCGTGCCGAAGCCAATCTCTACGTAGTCGTCCGCTACAACGGGAATCTCGCGGTTGACTATGGGGAGTATAAGGGTCTTTCCTATGAGGTGCTTGGTGTTTTCGTCCTCGGGGTTAACCGCCACCGCGGTATCGCCGAACATCGTTTCGGGACGGGTGGTGGCTATCTCAACGTAGCCCTCCTCGCCCTTGATGGGATACTTGATGTGCCAGAAGAAGCCGGGCTGGTCCTTGTACTCAACCTCAGCGTCCGAAAGAGCCGTCAGGCAGTGGGGACACCAGTTGATAATTCTGTGTCCGCGGTAGATAAGACCCTTGTTGTAGAGGTTGACGAACACCGCGCGTACGGCTCTCGAGCAGCCCTCGTCCATAGTGAAGCGCTCTCTCGACCAGTCACAGGAGCTGCCGAGCTTCTTGAGCTGACCTATTATTCTGTCGCCGAACCTGTTCTTCCAATCCCAGACTCTTTCAAGAAACGCCTCTCTGCCGAGATCGTATCTGGTCTTGCCCTCGTTGACTCTGAGGCTCTCCTCAACCTTAATCTGCGTCGCTATTCCCGCGTGGTCGGTACCGGGCACCCAGAGCGTAGAGTAGCCCTGCATACGACGGGTACGGACTATGATGTCCTGCAGAGTTTCGTCCAGGGCGTGTCCCATATGGAGCTGACCTGTGACGTTGGGGGGCGGAATAACGATGGAGAAGGCAGGCTTTTTCTCATCGGGGTCGGGCTTGAAGTAGCCCATATCGCACCATTTCTTGTACAGCCTGTCCTCAAATTCGTGGGGGTTGTAATTTTTAGCTAATTCCTTCATATTTCCTCCTGCCACCTGTGTGGCGTATAATAATCTTATGCCCAAGAAAACAACAAAGCCCCGAGGCATATCGCCTCGGGGCGTAATAATACGCGGTACCACCCGATTTCAAGAGCCTGTGGCTCTCCTCTTATCCCACGGCGGTGGGCTCGTCGGGTTCTAATAGGCTTCTCGCCGTTCTTCCCGAATACTCCGGGCTACCTTCGCGCGCGCTTTCCAAGGGCTCTCACCTGCCGCCCTCTCTCTTTCGGCAAAGCCTCGCGTTACTCCTCCCAAAGACCGAACAATTTTCGGTAGCTACATTTTAACACAGAGTCATAGCTTTGTCAAGTGGATAAGGCTTTATTTTATTTGAGACGCCTTTTCGCCTCGCTCTCGAGGCTGCGAAGAAGCTTTTTCATACTCGGATAGTATACTCCCGCCGACTTAATGAGCCTGCTAAGCACCTCTTTTGGCGAGAGGTCGAACTCGTTAGCGTAGGTTGCGGCGAAGACTGCCACCACGGATACGCCTATTTTCATAGCGTCCTCGTTCTCGCTCCAGACCGCCTCCGAGGAGTAGACCATATCGGAAAACAGGTCGGAATAGTAGTAGTATCTCTCATCATCCTCCTCGTCATCGCTAAAGATATATGAGAAGCGGCAGAAGTAGCCCGGTATCTCGACGAGGTTAGTAAGCTCCGAGACGGAGAATATCTGCGCTCTGAGGCAGGACCACACCTGATAGAAATACTCGGTCGGCTTTTCAAGGTACTCGTTGTCAGCGCCAAAGACGTGCATAGCCATAACCGCAGAGGTCACCGAGAAGTCTGCGTAGTAGAGGGCGAGCTTATCGAGAGCCCACCTCATAGCGCGCTCGTACTCAGAGCTTATATCCTCGCCCGTGAGCTCTACAAGATACCTCAAAGCGTCGCCAAGCAGCTTGATATAGTGACCGACGTAGACATGGTACACCCCTGCCTCTTCAATATGCAACTCGTGCAGCGAGAGGAAGGCGCGGTAATATCTTATAGCCTCCTCCACTCTTCCCGACACCTTAGCCACGTATCCCGAGAAGGAGAGCCAATATGCCATCCTCTCGATGCCGCCGAGGGCTCTCACAACCGACACGTCCCCCGAGATAAGCCTGTCAACAAGACCGGGACAGCGTCTGTCATATTCAACCCGGTACGCCTCGCAGAAGCGCGAAAGCCCATCGATACCCATTCTTCCCATCGGCTCCTCGGTGGGATTGTCAAGCTTCGAGGTCATATCGTAGGGAGCGTACAGCGAGTCGACAGTGAGCATCGAAAGAGAGCTGATATACAGCATACCGTTGCTTATAAGATAAATGACTCCACGCTCGGCATCTCTGCCGCGCTCTCTGTTGAAGCTCTGCGCCTCCCTCACGAATTCGGAGAACCATTCCTCGGTAACTCTGCCGACATATATCGGTGTCACCGCCATATAGAGTATATAAGCGCAGATGAAGCAGGGCTCGGACTCGTCTATGTGGGGTAGGAGCATATCGATTATCTTAACCACCGTCGCCGCGCCCTCGAGAACCCTGTTGTACTCCGAAAAATCGGGGATAAGAAATTCAAGAGTCGGGCTGAGGACGGTATAGGGATATTTTATCGAGCCATTGGCAAGTCTTTCCACCATTCGCCCGAAAAATCCGTCACAGAGGCCGTCCTCCCTGTCAAGGGAATCGCGCAGCTCGCCAAAGAGAAGCTCTCTCGTGCTGTGGAACGCCTTGCCGTCGGGCGTGCTCTGCTTTTCTCCCGTCACCTCGGAAAGTGGCTTATCAAGACCGTCGAGAACTATATCCGCAAGCTCGTCGTGCCTTCCTGCCTCCGAGAGAAACCTCATACGCGCCTTTCTGTTGTTGCCTCCGGGCAGAGAGTCGATGAACTCAAGCACACTGTCAATCTCCGAGTCCATTCCGTACTCCTCGAGCAGCCTTTCGGCGCCCTCCTTAACCTCGTCGTTGGTATACCAGAGGTAGCCCGAGCTCGACTCGTAGACGAGCGAGGGGAAGGTCTTTTTGAAGAGTGTGTAGTCAAGCGAGCTGAAGCTCCAGCCACGGTTCTCAAAGAAGCGGCGGATACCGTCCTCGTTGAAATGATTTCTGAGAGTGAGGTGCGCTATAAGGTGAGGCACCATATCAGGGTTGATTCTCTCGCACAGCTCGCCAAATAGGTCGTGCGATATATCCGCTATGTCATCGCCCGACTCCCTGACCAGCCCTATCATATATTTGTTGATGTTATCCATACCGTCGCCCATATCGCGAATCGCCTGGAAGTCATCGTTGTCGAGCATCAGTAGTCTTTCGACCATAAGCGAAATATACAGCGGCTTGTCGGAGCCCTCGTGTGCGAGAATCTCGTCTATAACTATATCCGGCAGCTGCTTTCTTCTCGAGGCAAGTATCGCCTCCACGACCTCTCGCTTCTGCCCGTCATCAAGCGGAGGTACCTCGGTCGTGTAATTCTTGAGGAAAAACGGCACGGGGTCGGTCGATTCCAGGGAAAAGCGGAAATGCACGTGGAAGGCTATGCCGAAAAGGTTAGGATACTTCGAGGCTATTCTGTGAAAGGTCACAAGCATAGCTCTCGGGGTGTTCAAAAGAAGAATATGAAGATACGGAAGCTCCCTTTCCGTCGTGTATTTTTTCAGAAGGTCAGCAAGGAAATAATCGTCCTCCGAGCCCGACCTCTCAAGCCCCATCAGCTCCTCGAGCCGATAGACGAGAGCCCTCCTGATGTCCGCTTCCGTCGCGGTGAATTCATCAAGACCGAAGGCGAGCGGTATAGCCATCTCTCCTCTCTTTTCAATTATCGAGAGCTGGTCGGCGAGCACGGTTTTCGCTCCGCTTCCCGCCTCGCCCGTGATAACCTCAAAGACGGGGTTATTCGAGTATCGCATCTGGTAGTAGTAGTCGAAGTCGTCATAGTCGAAGCCGTTAACCTGCGACTCGGGGCGGTGGACTGTGCCGTAGGCTATTCTGTCGAAGTGAGCGCGCGAGTTAGCCAGCGCTCTTTCCTCCCTTGGCAGAGATGCGAGGTAGGAGAGGTCTATATCGAAAATTCGCGTCAGGTCTGAGAAAATCATATCCATCAGCGGCTCAAGACCTGTGAGAGTGCGGCTCTCGGGGTCGAAGCTCACGTCGTAGTATCTGACGAAGTCGGGATATTTCTCGAGTATATTCTTCTTTAATGACTCCACTTTTTCTCTGTGCAGCTCGCTCTCCGACTGATAGGAGGCACGCTCGGCGTCGGTCATTTCGGACATATCAAAGGGATTTCTGAAATAAAACAGTATTCTTCCCTCAAAATCCGGGTTAAGCAGCGCGCCGTACTCTATCTCGAGCTCGGTGACAGAGGTGTTTTCGCCTATTTTCCCGGGCTCCATTCCCTTGAGCAGTGCGGCGGAGGTGAGCAGGTCGCGCGAGGGTATCCAGCCGTATCTCTCGCCGACGAAGACTATCATATAGGGCTTGCAGTCGTCTATCTGGTCAAGGCAGACCGACAGCACCTTTTTCGAGGACTCCTCACTCTCGAGTTCGGTTGTGTTGACACCCCAGCGCAGGTCGGCGAAGTGCACCGTCTCTGCATACCTCGACAAAAAATCGTTCATCCTCGGTACGACGCGCGTGAGCAGGGCGTCCCTCTCAAACTGCATATCCCTGAACGTGCTTGATACAAAAACCGCTCTCATAGCTTCCTCCTATTTCATATTTTGGTATTGTTTTTTCTGAAAAAGCGCAGGCTCCCCTGACAATCAAGACAAGAAACGGTCTATCGGTGTCGGGAGAGCCTCCTTTTTCGTTATTTGTATCCGTCATAGACAACCTTGGTCACGGTGTACATAGTACCCCACGCTTCCTCGAGAAGTCCGTCAAAATCTATTTTTTCAAGCTGAGCCATAACCTCCTCAACCCTCGGCTGTGTCTTGGGGTGTCTTGGGGTGAATACAGTACAGCAGTCCTCGTATGGCAGTATAGCCGTGTCGAAGGTACCGTAGTATCTCGCCTGTCTGACTATCTCCTCCTTATCAAGACCGATGCAGGGGCGGAATACGGGGATATTAACCACGCTGTCTGTGACTCCAATCGCCGCGAGCGTCTGCGAGGCGACCTGTCCGAGGCTCTCTCCTGTGATGAGCGCACCGCACTTATACTCTCTCGCGCACCTTTCCGAAAGGCGCATCATGAAGACTCTGAGAAGCAGGGTGAAATAATCCTCCTCGCACCTGTCCCTCAGCTCCTCCTGGATATGGGTGAGTGAGATAACGTGCACGTGTATCTTAGCGCAGAACTCGCACATTTGTTGCGCCAGCGTCAGCACCTTTTCTCTGGCTCTTTCCGAGGTGTAGGGGAAGGACTCGAAGTGCAGAGCCTCAATCTCCATTCCTCTTTTCGCCATCATACAGCCGGCGACGGGCGAGTCGATTCCTCCCGAGAGAAGAAGCAGTCCGCGTCCCGAGGAGCGCAGGGGAAGTCCTCCAGCTCCGTGCTCCTGTCCCGCTCTGATATAGGCGTTATCGTCGCGTACCTCGACGGTTACCGTCACCTCGGGGTTCTTAACGTCAACCCTGATTCCTCTGACGAGCGAGAGAACAACTCCGCCAATATCCCTCGAAATCTCGGGGGAGGTGAGAGGAAATTTCTTATCCGAGCGCTTGGCGTCGACCTTGAAGGTACTCTTGCCGCGGAGCTTATCGGGCAGATACCTTTTCGCCATAGCGACGATGCTTTCCATATTCTTCTCGCAGACCGCGGCTCTCGTTACTCCCACGATGCCGAACACCTTTTTGGCTACGGAGTACATTCCCTCCATATCGCATTCGTCATTCTGAGGCTCGACGTACACCGTCGACTGCTTGAAGTATATTTTGAATACACCGTACGGGCTCGCCCTTCTGCGAAGCTCCTTGATAAGCGAGGACTCGAAGGACTGTCTGTTAGCTCCCTTGAGAACGACCTCGCCAAGCTTGCAGAGTATCACCTCGGGTATTCTGTCGGTATCCGTGCTTTCAAAAAAACCAAAGCTCATTTTATCTTTTCCTTGTCAATATAAGTTTACTTTTCTCCGAGTGTCAGGGTCATATCAGGCAGAGCTCTCGCGCCAATCTCTCGACACGGGGCTACCTGTCGAACAAGAGGTCGTCAAAGCTCTCGTTCATAGCCCGCAGCAGCAGGTTGTAGGCTCTTCTGTACTCGCGGTACTGCCGCGCGAGCTCGGCGCAGGTGGCGTTGCCGTTATCATAATCCGAGAGTATATGGCAGGTTTCCCTCAGTATAGCACCGATCTCGGTCATTGATTCTGCCGCCTCGAGTCTGTCGAGCGCCTTTTTGAAGTGCATGGAGTTGTACTTGGGCTTAACCACCTCGTCGGGATATACTATATCCTTGTTAGCCTCCCTCACCCACTCGTCGTCAGAGGTCGACCAATCCGACATATCAACCCTCTTGTAGGGTACTATTTCGTCCTCGTGTCCGAGAAGCTGGAATACCACCGCGGTATTGAAGCTGGTGACTCCATTCGCCTCGATAACCACGCGCTGTACGGGGTCCTTGGCGAGCGGGTAGTTGTTGTTGGTGGCGGTATAGGTGCTGTCGAAGACGGTTTCGTACTTTCCGTCCTTCGAGGTATACTTATCGTCCATCAGTCTGAAGCGCAGGCTCTCGTCGGGAGAAATCAGGGTCACCCTTATCATCAGCTTCTCAGAGTCGACGAAGGTGTGCGCCGTGAGGCTTCTGCCGTCCTCGGCTATTCTGACGAAGTTGTTAAGATTCAGCATCCAGACAAGAGATGTCGGCGAGGAAAACTCAATCTCGTCCTGCAGAACGACGGTGGAGCGCGAGTTAGTCAGAAGCACTCCCCTCTTTCCCGAGGTGCAGGTGCTGCCGTACTCGGTTGTCATATCGGTTATGGCGTAGCCGCCGTTTTCGTCCGAGTGGAATTTTTCTATTCTCGCGTAGTCGCCCGTGTTCGTTATGTACTTCTGGCCAAGGGGGATGGAGGAGTTGGAGGTTATCATAACCGTGCTGTGTCCCTCCGTGGACTTGGCGTAGTACTTATATCTTCTTCCGCTCTCGGTAGCGTCAAAGAAGCCCTTGACGTTATAGTCCTCCGTGCCCGGGTCGGTTATCCAGTTGACTCCGCCCATAGACAGAGTGAAGTTTCCGCAGTCGAAGTCGCCGTGGGTGACGTGAGTCGGTCCTGCGTGCAGTCCTGTGAATACCGCGTCGGCATCATACGAGGAGCGGAAGGTCGCAGTGTCAATTCCCTTGAAGTTGAAGTCAAGAGGTATACTCTCGGGCTCTGCTCCCTCGGACAGCCCCTCGTCGTAGTAGAGTATATCCATCAGCGAAATCTGCATACCCTTTTCGAATATCATCTCGTCGCGGAGCGCGGCGAGGGTGGGGTCGTTATATACTGTCGATGCCAGATAGAAGGAGCTGTAATCTATCTTTCCCTCGACGGCGTCGTGGTAGTTCCACATCTCAAGCCTGCCGTTGGCTATGCCCACGGTATAGTAGAAGCTGTCGTCAAGCCCGACTATCCTATCAAGGCCGTAGCTCGTTCCGAGCGCGGAATTCAGGGCGCCGATAGATACCATCAGGGCGTTGGTGCCGTACTCCCAATAGCTCGGCGACTCTATATATGAGCCGTCGGGCGCGTACAGTGAAATACATCTCTCATTCGATAGCAGATACTGCTCGATAACGAAGGCTGACCTCTGCCTGTACTGCTCGTAGTCCATAAGCAGAAGGGCGGCAACCATCATTCCCGAGCCGCAGACGGTCTGCCAGTTGGTTTCGCGATTTATCGTGCGCCAGCCGCCCGTGCCCGCGGTGTAGGATATGTTGAGATAGGTCGACTGCTTTCCCGTGAGCTTCGGCTCGGAGCCGCCCGAGTAGAGAGAGTCGCAGACTATCGAGTAGTAGCCCATCATAAGTCCCTTGTCATAGAGGATAGCGGAAAGCTCGTCGCGCTTTTCGGGCTCGCTGTCGAAGGCATGCCATATCCAGTCAAGACCTATGGCGTAAGCCACCGAGGCGTCAGCCGTGTTGAGAAAGTGTCCCTCTCCCCAGTGCTCCCATTTTCCAAGCTCTGTGGCGAGCATATAGAAGGCGTCGGCATACGTATCGTCGCCGAGAATCTGCCAGGCGAATGCAAGCTCTCGCAGCTTGTTGGCAATTTTTTCGGGGTATGCGCGTCCTCCGACGTCATATCCGTCGCCTCTGCCAGAGCCGCCCGCCTCCACGGTAACCTGCTCGCCGCGCTCTGTGTCGTAGTACGTGTAGCTCGTCTGTCCGACGAGTCTGTTTCCGTTTTCGTCATAGACGTAGTAGGGCTGACGGGTGGATAGCCTCGCCTCCTCGGATTTCCATATAACCTCTCCCGTCAGAGCGTCAAGCTTGAAATAGCTGTCGAAGGTTGCGGCGCAGCTATACGCGAAGCTACGCAGCTTCTTTCCGAACGCGCTGTCCTCGACGTATCTTTCCCTGAGAGCATCGAAGGTCGCTCCGTCTGCAAGCAGCCTCGGGTGCACTCCCGAGCCGGAGTGTGAGTTGAAGTCCGAAATCACCTTTTCCTGCGTGGGTCTGTCAAATAGAAGCTCTCCGAGCGTTTCTATCTGTACCTTCAGGGTTTTTGACGTGGTGTAGGAATGATATATAATAACGAGTCCGATGTCCCCGTTGTACTCAAACCTGAGCCCGAGAATATCCCCGAGGGCAGTATGAGGAATCATCACCGTATCTCCCGCGCGCTCCGGTGGAATAAAAAGCTCGCCGCCACTCCAGGTGGTAGAGCCGACGGTAAGCACAGCGCCCGTCGATATACTGACCGTGTCACCCTCGGTGGTGTAGCTCGCGCTCGCATACTGACACACAGCGTCCAGGGGAATATACAGCGCGCCCGTCGGGTGAGTGTACGCAGGCTCTGAGAGCGCGACGCGCGAGCCACGAAGGAGCGCCTCCTCCTCGCCCGAGAGTATCCATAGCTCGCTTCTGTACGTGGCAGATGCGGCGTGGACGGTTATCCCCGCTGACAAAAGCACGGTCAGAAACAGACCGAGCGAGAGCGAGAGGGAAAGTAGCCCCGCCATTATTTTTCTGTATATTTTCATTCGCACCTCCGCGACAGACTTTTCTTTAATTATATACTACGCGCACTTCCCAGTCAATAAATATTTTGTTAACTTTATTCTCACGGCCCAGAAAAGCGCCAAAAGAGCGCTGTATCAAGAAAAATCTCCGCATATTTCCCCGAATTAAAAGAAAAAAAGAGCCAAGAGGCTCTTTTTAGTGGGTGATGTCTGTGGCAGGCGTCAGCTCTCCGCGCAGGTTTTTCTCCATATATTCCTTGATTTTCCCGGTTGGAAGCCCGAGGCTGAAAAGATAGTACAGCTTGGCTACCGCCGCCTCGGTCGTCATATCCAGTCCGCTGACCGCTCCTACCGCCTTCAGCTGCGAGCTCGTTTCATACGCGCCGAGGGTAACCGAGCCCCCGGGGCACTGCGAGCAGACTGTGATAACAGAGCCCGCGAGGTAGGCTCGCTTGATTATAGGAAGCAGCTCGCCGTCGCCCATCGGGATATTTCCCGCGCCGAAGGTTTCAAGCACAATTCCCGAAAGCTTCTCGGTCATTATCTCGGCGAAAAGCCCGAACTGCATACCCGGGAATATTTTGAGAACGCCTATCGGAACCTTCGAAAACGGGCGATACTCAAGCTTACCCTTACCGCCGCCCGAGGTTATGGCAGTCTGGTTGTATCTGATATTTATTCCGACCTCGGCAAGATGCGGATAATTCGGCGAGTCGAAGGCGGCAAGTCCGTCGGCTGTCATTTTCGTAGCCCTGTTGCCTCTGAGGAGTCTACCTCCGAAGCATAGCGAAACCTCACGCACAACACCCTCCGCGGCTATCATTATCGAGGTGATAAGATTTTCCCTGCCGTCACTGCGAAGCATCGAGAGGGGTATCTGCGAGCCCGTCAGCACCACGGGCTTATCAAGCCCCGACAGAATGAAGGAAAGCGCCGAGGCGGTATAAGCCATAGTATCCGTGCCATGCAGAACGACGAAGCCGTCGTAGTCGGCGTAGGATTCATAGATAACCCTGGCTATCCCGTTCCACTCGTCCGCGGAGATATTCGAGGAGTCAAGCAGGGGGGATACCTCGTACAGCTCCCACTCGGGAAAATCCTGACGCGCGAGGTCGGAAATCTCCGAGAGCGCTTCTTTCAGAAAGCCCGGGGCGGGGGTGAAGCCCTTATCAGTTTTTTTCATACCGATAGTGCCACCCGTGTAGATTAATAGTATCCTCTTTCTCATACTCCTGCCATTCTCTCCCTGTCAATATAGCTCTGCAGAATTATCTCGGCTGAGAGCGTGTCGATAGCCTCTTTTCTCTTTTTTCCATAGGTGCCCGTCTCGCCAAGATAGCGGTAGGCTACCATAGTCGACATTCTCTCGTCGGAGAAGTCCACGGGTATATCGGTATATTCTCCAAGCATTGTGGCGAACACTCTGACGGTTTCGGCTCTCTCGCCCTCTGTGCCGTCCATATTCCTCGGCAGTCCGACGATAATCCGCTTACAGCCGCGCTCTTCTGCCTCCTTGGCGACGCGAATGGCGGTTTTTCTCATTCCACCCTCGCTTATAGTACATATTCCCGAGGCGATAGTGCCTCCCATATCACATTCGGCAAGTCCTGTGCGGCGGTCGCCGTAGTCAACGCCGAGATATTTTCCGTGATTCAGATTCATACGCTTTCCCTTGTAAATTATAGTTTATATTTCTTTCCCGTGATTTTCGGTGATTTTCTCATACACATCGACGATAAATTCGACACGGGTGTCGAGCTCTGTGAGCTCGGACAGGATTTTTCTTCCCCTCTCGCCCGTTCGGTAGGCATATGGGGTCATCAGAAACAGGCTCTCTGTATTTTCCCTGCCCACAACGTGTATATCATAGCCTATTCTCACCCTTTCTACGAGGCGGAAGCCTGGCGGAGGCTCGCTCTCGGGCTCGTTTTCATAGGCGTTTCGGTATAGCTTCTCCTTCAGGTCAAAAAGGTGCCTTCTGTCAGGGTAGGCTACGATAAATTTTCCGCCCTGCCTCAGTACCCTGTGCGTTTCCTCACTCGCCAGTGGCGAAAAAATATTTATCACAGCGCCGACCGAGCTGTCGGCGAGAGGCATATTATATGAGCTCGCCACACACACATTGACCGACGGACAGCGCCTTGAGGTGAGTCTTGCCGCGTCCTTGGATATATCGAAGGCGAAAATATCGATAGGTGAGGCTCCCTCCCTCTCGACTAAGGCGCGATATACCCTCTCGGTATAGTAGCCCTCGCCGCACCCCGCGTCAAGAAGCGCCTCACCAGAAGGAAGATACCTATATACAAGCTCCGCAACCCTATCAGCCAGCGGCTCATAGAAGCCAAGCGAGAGAAATCTCGCCCTCGCCTCGACCATCTGTCTGTTGTCACCGTGCGTTCCTCCCGATGAGCCGAGCAAGAGGTTATAATACCCCGCACGAGCCCTGTCGTACGAGTGCCCCTCGGGGCATCTTTTCACTCCACCCTCACACAGGGTGAGCTCTTTTCTGCATTTCGGACATACAAAATCCATTTTCAATCACTTTCCTTGATTTATCGGACGGCATATCTATGCCAAATCACGCGTCACAGCCTGAATTATGCCGCTTGATAGAAATCGTCGCGGGCGAGTCAGGACACGACAACAAGTGCATCATACTCGAACCAAGTTGCCACGCGAGATTCTTCGCTCCGCTCGAGAATGACGACGCGTGGTGACGCGGAAGTCTTCAATATATGGCGGAACTATGCCGGTTAGTAGAAATTGCGTGAGACGAGGCGAAGCGAGCGCGAAGCCCGACGGCGTAGCTACCTACGTCGAGGGCGACAAGTCGATGCTTCAACAAAGCATCACACAATTGAATGACGATGCGTGGTGACGCGGAAGTCCTCAATATATGGCAGAATTATGCCGGTTAGTAGAAATTGCGTGAGACGAGGCGAAGCGAGCGCGAAGCCCGACGGCGTAGCTAC